>JAFGUM010000060.1 GCA_016938515.1 Spirochaetales bacterium
TCTGTCAACGTTGATGGTTCAAGGTATGATAGCCCTACGCATAAAATTGACTGTTACCGTAATCGAATAGCGCTGGAACTCGAATGGAATAACAAGGATCCATTTTTCGATAGAGATTTGAACAATTTTCGTCTGCTATTCGATCTTCGTGCCATCAGTGTAGGAATAATACTGACTCGTTGCGATGAGCTACAGCATATATTCGATTTGCTCGATAGGGGAAAAGCATATGGCGCTTCTACTACACACATGTCAAAACTATTACCAAGGATCGAAGGTGGCAGTGGAGCGGGGTGCCCGATTCTAGTCATAGGGATATCCAAAGCTCTGTACGAGGATGATCGATGAATGCGGCAGAGGACTTGTCAAATTTTCTAAATGGAAGAAAATTTCATACAATTCTTGCGGATCCACCTTGGCAATTTGCAAACCGTACTGGAAAGGTAGCCCCAGAACATCACCGCCTAACACGGTATACAACACTACCCTTACGGGAAATATGCGAACTTCCGGTGGAGACGGCCGCTGAAGAAACAGCACATTTGTACCTATGGGTTCCCAACGCATTATTGCCAGAAGGCCTCGAGGTAATGAAAGCCTGGGGTTTTACATACAAATCAAATATTGTATGGCACAAAGTACGCAAGGATGGTGGCCCTGATGGTAGAGGTGTCGGATTTTACTTCAGGAATACAACAGAGCTGATCCTTTTTGGTATTCGTGGCAAGATGAGAACTCTGGCTCCAGGTAGAAGTCAGGTTAATATTATTAAATCACAGAAGCAAGAGCACTCCCGCAAACCCGAGGCACAATACGATATCATCCAGAATTGCAGCCCGGGACCTTATTTAGAGCTTTTCGCGCGCGGATCCCGACCGGGATGGATTCTCTGGGGAAATCAAGCGGAGAGTTACCATATCGATTGGGAGACGTACAAGAACAACAGCACATCAAGCACTGACTCTATGGCTCTATAGCCGCAATCTTCAATACAATGTGGTTAGTGAGGGATGAAACAGCTGAGTTGCGGATATGAACGTAAAACAGCAAGGCCAATTATAAAACAGTTTTTCGTAGCGTAGCTTTGCAGGTTGTTGAGGTCTGCCGCTATTGTTTTCGCCTCCGTACGTTGAGCATCAGGACGCCAACTACGATGAGGGCACCGCCGGCGAGCTGCATGGTAGTCAGCCGCTCGCCAAAGAACAAAGCCGACAGCGCAACAGTAAACAGTGGCTCCACCGTTGACACGAGCGAGGCGTCTGCAGACCCTATAATACGGATCGCGGCGAACAGGGTAACGATGGGCACCACCGAACCAACGATCGCTATGCCCACGACACCGGCGACCGCCGCCGGTGACGAAGGAAGCAGAAACGCGCCCGTCGAGAGCGTTACCAACCAGTAGGCAAAAGCCGCCGTCGTCATCAGGTTGGCCGTGATAAACGTAGGCTCGAGCCCGGCCACGACCCGCTCGCCGACGATAAGATACACTGCGTAGGTTACGGCCACCGACAAACCCAGAACATACCCGATGAGGGGATACGAGCCTCGAGTCCATAGCGTAAGCACGCAACCCGCGCCGGAAAACAGCAGCGCGGCCATCTGTGCCGCCCTCGGCTTGCGCTTGAGGAATACAAACGACAAGCCGACTACGAACGCCGGGTAGAGGTATAGCAATAGCGATGCCAGCCCAGGGTCGAGGTACTGTACGGTAAGAAAGAACAAGCCCGCTTGCGGGGCGAACCCGAACAGGCCGAGCAGAATCGTGTTCCGGTACTCGCGTAGCGGTCTGCGATACGCGCCAGAGCGCAGCAGCATACCCCACAGAACGAGTGCAGCGAGCGAGAACCGCCAGGCCAGAGCCTGAGCCGGCAGCATGCCCTGCGAATACGCGAGCTTGGCGAACAGTCCCAATGACGAGAAGGTAACAGCGGATACCAGGGCCAGCGCAATGCCCCTGGCTCTGGCTGGTTTCCCGGGGCTGGCGATTGGCTCCGGGGTGGGCGCTACGGTCCTCATGCCCCGGAGTCGAAGGCTATGTCGCCCAGGGAGTAGTCGTCTGGCCGTACCGACGCGCGCACGCCACGCACGTCCGCAACTTTGCGCTCCAGTTCGGGCAGGCGCCACGAGCCATCCGGCAGAGGCTCTCCCGACTCGTAGGCAGCCAGCTCTTCGAGCGCTTTTTTGGGCACTCCAGCGCCCGCAGGCTTTGCCTGGGCTGGCAGTGATGCCGTATCGGGCGGCCGAACCGCCGAAGGAGATGCCACGGCGGTAGCGTACAGAACCCGCTTGAGGTTTTCTGTCTTGATGCGCTCGTTTTGCTTTCGCACCGAGCCGGCGCGCAACGCAGGAATAAGCCAGAACAACGCGGAAAAGACTATCGGCACGACGCCCAGTCCCACGAGCATAACGGTTAGCGGGTTTGCCACAAACTCTGAGAGAATCGAACCGGTGAACCAGAACAGGTAGGTACCGGGGCTCACCGGCTTTGCTGCGATGGTGTCAACGGCGATCGAGCAGTACATGAAGTACGAGCCGAAGAGCAGGTTGACGCCGTTGATGGCGGCGTACCACGCGTTTGACTTGCCCGCGTTGGCTGAAAACGGGCGCAGCCGCTTGAGCGGCGAATCAGTGGAGCCAGCATCGTCGTCCCTGGAGCGGAGGAGCAGCTTGGGAAAGCGGTAGTAGACGGTGCCGTTGGAAGAAACCTCGGGCGAGCCTTCGAACTCGTACAGGTAGCGGTTTATCTCCACATCGGCTTCCGCGGGGCCGAACCCCGTCAATCCCATAAAATCCTCGAGCAGCACGATTCCCTTGTGCTCCCGAACCAGAGCCACGAAAGCGCGCTTCTGCAGAGCATCGTGGTTGGCGTTTGGGTCGGGTTCGCCGAACACGAAAGAAAAAATTGCCTTGTGCAGAGGACGCCGGTTTTCGCGTTTCCTCGCGCGGGCAGCGGATTCGTAGCCACGCTGCCCTGGTGACTTGAACACCTCGTTGTAGAACCATATCCGTATGAACAGGTCGAGGAGTCCCGTTACCAGCGAAGCACCGCCGCGGCTTCGGCTGCGTCCGTTCTTGTCGGACGCGCTCGCCGCTACCGACGCGAGTACCGCGAGCACAGCCAGCGCGATGAACAGCACGAAGTACCCGACGAGCATAACCATGATCCACGCCTTGAACAGGAACACGCCAATCGCGGTAAGAGCCCTCGTGAAAGCGCGAAGGGATCGCTTGAAAGCTGGACCAAAACCTCGGTACCTACTGTGAAATCCGTCCGGAAAGGAGTACAGGATCTCACCGGAATCGGTAACTTTGAGTCGCCCGCTGTATTCGTCGGCCACGGCTGGCAACTCAGCGTCAACCTGGGGCTTTGGCAGGCCAGTAAACGCCACGACGTCAGCTGGCGCGGCTTCTCCGCCTCGCTTTTTAAAAGCACCGACTATTTTTTCTCGGATAGCGACGGCATCGTAATCCAGAACGGAAGCTTCTTTCTTCATGACATCTCCTGTACAAGGCTCATTCGTTCACCTGCGCATCGTCCTCGTCTGTTCCCGGCGCGCCTCGCTGCGCACGCTGAGTCCGTATTCAAGCTTTTTTATTATTGGGCTTGTTTCTCTTTTTTTTCTCTTGTCCTTTTGCCGTCTCCACTACGCCGGGTCTGTTGGCGATAGCGGTAGAGGAACCATGGTACAGCGCTTCGTATTCCCGGGCGGGCCCATCCCACGAAAACTCCTGCATCATGGCGCGCTTCTGCATCACGGCGAGTTGCTCCGGTTTGTTGTAGTACGCCCACACGGCCCAGCCGGTGGTATCGTATATAGAGCGCGGCGTTAGTTCGTCAAACAGAAAGCCGGTGCCGTTACCCGTCTCCTGGTTGAAGTTGGAGATGGTATCGGCCAGACCGCCCGTGCGGTGCGCTATGGGCAGCGTTCCGTACCTGAGAGAGTACATCTGGTTGAGGCCGCAGGGCTCGTAGCGGCTCGGCATCATGAAGAAGTCCGCCCCCGCTTCTATGAGGTGGGCAAAGCGCTCAGAATAACCAACCCTCGCCTTGAAGTTTGGAATGCGCTCTGACAGTCTGGCGATCTCCGCCTCGCACCACGTCTCGCCGGTGCCCTGCACTACAAACTGCATATCCATATCGAGGCACATAGAAGCCGCGCTGCCATAGGTGGGACCAAACAGTTCGCCTATGCCCTTCTGGTCTGTCAGGCGGGAAACCATGCCGATGAGGGGCTTGTCGGGGGTTATCGGCAAGCCCGCTTCAGCCTGCAGCGCCGCCTTGCACACGGCTTTGCCCCTCATGTCGTCAACAGAATATCGGGCGGGAAGGTAGTTGTCGGTGGATGGATCCCAGTCACCGCCGTCTACACCGTTGAGTATTCCTACGAGGCTGGCGCTGCGTACGCGGAGCAGCCCGTCCAGGGTACACCCGAGTTCCGGCTTTTGTATCTCCCGCGCGTAGGTAGGAGATACGGTAGACAGCCGGTCTGCGCACGTTATGCCTGCTTTGAGCAGGTTAACCTTGTCGTAGTACTCGAAGCCCGCTCCGTGGAATAGCTCCCAGGGCAGGCCAAGCCCCGGAAACACACCTTTGTGGTACACGCCCTGGTAGCCAAGGTTGTGAATCGTAAGAATGCTTACGGCGCTGGCAAACGCGGGTTCTTCGTAACGCGCGTACACGGGTACGAGGGCCGTGGGCCAGTCGTGAGCGTGCAGCACGTCTGGCATCCACCCCAGGGCTTCGCACAGCCTGAACGCCGCGCGTGAAAAGAACGAGAACCGCTCGGGGTTATCGTCGTAGTCAGGCTGGGCTTTTGAACCGTAGATGCCTTCACGATCGAAGTACTGGTGGTGCTCTATAAAATAGACAGGAACGTCAGAATCAGGCAGCACGCCTTCCAGCACTGCGGCGTCCCCGGTGGTGGATCCCAGACTCACCCTCAACGCTTTTGGTTGCCGTGATAGACCTTCGGTGGCAACGCTGCCGTACAGGGGCAGCACTATCCTCACATCGTGCCCGAGGCGGCGCAGGGCACGGGACAAGGCTGAGACAGCGTCGGCCAGTCCTCCGGACTTGGCGAAGGGGGTAGCTTCGCTGGTAACCATAAGCACGTGCACGGGTAGACTCCTCGCTGTCGCGTACTGCCGCGCCTGTTCTGGCAACGGGTATCAACGATGGAGTATATAGGGAATTTCCTCGCGGGGCAACGTCGACAGCTATCCAGTGGCGGCGGTCTTCTCTGAAAATGGGCTCGCGCGATCCAGCACGGCCCTGACTATGGAGCCTTCCTGCCCTACCAGCCCCGGGTCGGCAGCCAGGAGCGAAAGCGCATCCTCCCTGGCCGCTTCCAGCAGGGCGGCGTCTCGCACCGGGTCTGCAAACGACAGCCGCAGCGCCCCGGACTGCGTGGTGCCGGTAATTTCACCGGGCCCCCTGATGCGCAGATCCTCCTCCGCCAGTTCAAAGCCGTCGTTCGTCTTCTTCATGGCCAGAACGCGGCGCTTGGCGTCTGCCGACAGGCCAGAGCCTTCTTCCCCGGAACCATCTGACCAGACAAGAAAGCAGTACGACTGCGCGGTGCCCCGCCCTACCCGTCCGCGTAGCTGATGCAACGCCGCGAGGCCAAAGCGCTCGGCGTGCTCCACTACCATGCACGAAGCTTCCGGCACGTCCACGCCGACCTCGACGACGCTCGTCGCGACTATAAACGACAGGCGTCCGCTCGCGAAGTCCTGCATGGTGGCGCGTTTCCCGTCTTCTGGAAGGCGCGCGTGGATGAGGCCGCCCTTGAACTCGGGAAACACCTCGCAGGACAGGCGACCGTACATGGCTTCAGCGTCCTTGAGAGCCAGACGATCCGATTTATCCACGAGAGGGTAGACGAAATATGCGCGCCGTCCCGCCGCCATTTCCCGGCGCACGAACTCGTACACTTTTTTTTCGTTGCCAACCTTTGCCAGATGGGTTAGTACCGGCAAGCGTCCCTTGGGCATCGTGCGAATCGTAGACACCGACAGGTCACCGTACGCCGTCAGAGCCAGCGTTCGCGGTATTGGTGTGGCCGTCATCATCAGCACGTCCGGCTGCCTGCCCTTTGCGCCCATGGCCAGACGCTGCAGCACCCCAAAACGCTGCTGTTCGTCTACGATGACGAGCCGCAAGTCGCGAAACGCCACGGACTCGCCAAACAGCGCGTGCGTGCCCAGCGCCAGGTCAACAGTACCCGCGGCCAGGGCTTCCAGAAGCGGCCGGCGCGCGGCATCGGCGACGTTGCCCGACAGGTAGGCCAGCCTGACGCCCAGCGGCTCTAGAAGGCGCGCGGCGGTATCGGCGTGCTGTCGGGCCAGCAACTCTGTCGGAGCCATCAGCGCCACCTGGCCGCCATCGGCTATCGCGTACAGGGCCGCGATAAACGCGACGAGCGTCTTACCAGAACCCACGTCCCCCTGCAGAAGACGCGCCATGGGCCAGGGGCTACCCATGTCAGCGGCGATTTCGGCCACCGCGGTCTTCTGGTCGGCTGTGAGCTCGAAGGGAAGCCGCTCGACGAGGGCGGTAGCCAGACTGTCTGGAGGAGCCCGCCGCGGCCTCTCGGTGGTTTTTCGAGCGGCGGCTCGTCGCGCTATCATTACCTGCAGGTAGAACAGCTCTTCGTAGGCGAGGGTGCGCCGCGCCGCCAGGGCATCGGAAGGGCGCTCTGGCGCGTGCAGGGCCTTGAGCGCGGACGCCTTGCGTTCCAACCCGCGACGCTCGCGTATCGTAGGCGGCACTTCGTCGTCAACGGTACCCCAACGAGCCAGAGCCCGCGATACCAACGAGCGCACCGTGCCCTGCCTGAGCCCCTCTGTCAGCGGGTACACCGGCCGCACACCACCCGGGGGGGCATCGAGCCCTTCTCCTACCGGGTCAAAATCAAATGATGACGACTGCAGCTCAGCAAAGCGGTATTCAAAGGCACCAAACAGCCTGATTCTCGTACCTACGGGCAAGCTCTGCTCAAGAAAGGGACGATTGAAGCACACGAGAGCGGCTTTTGTGCCGGCTTCGTCCTCTACCCACACCTTGAGCGTACGCATGCGCCCGTACCCGAACCA
>JAFGUM010000421.1 GCA_016938515.1 Spirochaetales bacterium
CCCGCGTGCGAACAACCCGTCAGTATGACGGGGGCGTGGCCGCGTACCCGCGCCACTATTGACAGGTCATCGAGCATGCCGTCTGGCCGCACCCGGCCTTCGTCTATCGTCGCGAGTCCACCAATGCCTACTTCCTCGTAGTCGGTCTGCCTCTTGACCTCGCCGGTCGTAAACAGGCCCGGCATCAGTTCCAGTGGGTCGGTGGTAAGGTACAGCGTCGCACCCGCTTCCTTTATCTTCTCCTCGCTGTCTCCGGCCATCACGCCAACGTGCCTGAGGAAGGGCGACGTGATGAAGTTGAGTCGGAACATCGACGGGTGAGCCACTACGGGCAGGTCTTGCTTTCCCGTCGCCTTTAGTATCTCGACGAGGCCCTGCGTGTGGTCGTAGTGGCAGTGGGTGATGACGATGGCGTCGATGCACGATGGGTCTATGCCCATCGTCTTGAAGTTGTACAGGAGGCCGGTCGGGTTCTGGCCCACGTCCATGAGAACGTTCTTCGTTACACCACCCCCGGTGGCTCTGATGAGCAGAGAAATGCCGTGCTGCCCGAGGTACGGGCTTTCGTACAGCACCGTGTCCTCTGCCATCACGAAGATTTCGAGGTCGTCGAGCTGGTTTTTAGGATCGGGGTCTTTTGGATCTGTCACGCGGATGCCTCCTTCAACTCACTGCCGGCGCGGAGCCGGAGAACGATCGCTTTGCTTCTCCGCTGATGAGCGCGGCTACAAGCATGACTGCAACTGTTGGCAGAAGCCATCCAAAGCTTACCGTGCCCATCGGCAGCTTTGATACGATGGCGCTCACGAAGTTGCCGGGGAAACCCATGGCACCCAGGAAGTCGCCTACGCTGAAGAGCACGGAGGTGGCTACACCGGCGGCTACCGTTACCTTGAACTGGTTGAACTTCTTGAACTGCGAGGTGAGTATCAGCACGATTACCGACGGGTACACAAGGAGCAACCACGGCACCGTAAACCGCACTATCCGGGAGAGGCCGACAAGACCCATGATAAAGCCGGCAACGCTCGCACCGATGGTTATCCACAGGTATTTTACCTTGCCGCCGCTCACTTCTGTAAACATGTCGCCGGCCATCGACGTGATGCTCGCCGAGGTGGTGATGCACGCGAGCGCGATGAGAACCGCGAAGATCGCCTTGCCTATGGCGCCGAGCAGAGAGCCGGCTATCTCGACAGACAGCACGCCTATCTCTGCCTGGGGAAACAGGGTTCCCGTGCTGGCGCCGAGGTAGACGAGTCCGGTGGAGGTAACGCCGAGGGCTATGGCGGTAAAGAAGCCAAGCCGTATGAGGTTTGCCGTCTGTGATGGCTTGTCCTCAACCTTGCGCAGCTTGAGCTCGTTGAGTATCCAGCCGCCCAGCAGGAAGGCTGCGAGCGCGTTCATCGTGTTGTAGCCGTTGAGCAAGCCTCCGCCTATGGCATTCTTCATGCCTTCCGCGGCTACCTGGCCGTTGGGGGCGATGACGCCCTTGATGAGCAGAATGACTATAAAGAGGATGAGTGCTGGTGACAGAAGCTTTCCCAGCCTGTCTATCACCTTGGAGCGGGACGAGGCGAGGTAGAAGTTGAGCAGGAAGTAGACGAGCAGCGTGAGCCAGAGCGGCACAGCCGGGAAGAACGAGGCTACCGACATTTCATGCGTCGCTGATGATACCCTGGGCAAGATGAACAGGATCTGTATCAGGATAGGAATAATTACGTAGACGCCACCTATGGCCTTGCCCAGGACGTCTCTTGAGATGCCGGCCATCGTCTTGTCCTGGCGAGCTACTCCCATGTACGCCAGCCAGACGCCGATGCTGTTCATGATAAAATAGCCGAGAGCGGCCGGGAACCATGCCGAACCGGCGTCACGTCCGAGAACCGCCGGGAAGATAACGTCCCCGACGCCAAAGTGACCCGCGAACATCGCCCCGGAGATGACCAGCAGCGTTGCCAGTGGCAGATACCTTTTTGTTGATTCGCCCATACGTGCTCCTTCTCCTTTTTAAGGCTTCCGCGGGCTGGGTAGCGCACAGGGCCACCTGCTCCCGGAACGCCCGAATAGTGGCATATGCTAGTTACGCTGTCAATCTATCTGTATCTTGCCACGGGAGACGGTTCCGGGTATCGTCCGTGCCAATGTATACCACGGAGTACTGGGACGCCGCCGCCGTTTTTCTCAGCCACAACGACGCTGTACTGGCGACACTCATCGAGCGGCACCGTGGCGAGCGGCTTTCGGGTAGCGGCGATGCCTTTAGGACGCTCGTCAACGCCATCGTTGGGCAGCAAATATCAGTAACGGTGGCATCGGCAATCTGGAGCCGCCTCGTGGCGCGCTTTCCCCGCATCGATCCTGAGACGCTGGCAAGCGCCGATCCCCAGAATTTACGGCTGTGTGGCCTCTCGGCGCGCAAAGTCGAGTACATCAGCGGGTTGGCCACGGATTTTTTGCGAGATGACTATTCGCCAGATAGCTTTGACCGGCTTGACGACGATGCCGTGCGGCAACGGCTGTGTGCCTTGCGTGGTATTGGTCCGTGGACGGCGGAGATGTTCCTCATATTTCATCTGCACAGGCCCGACGTCCTGCCGCTTGGCGACATTGGCCTGCATCGTTCGGCGCAGAGGCTCTACGGCTGGCCGGCGGACGAGGCTCCATCGGACACGAAAAAGCGCCTTGCCGAGCTGGGCGAGGCCTGGCGGCCGTGGCGAACGGTGGCTGTGTGGTACTTGTGGCGAGACCTGGATGCCGAACCCGTCGTGTATTGATGCTCCACGAGTCTTTGGCCATAATGGAGGGCGTTAGATATGCCCACAGGAGTGCCTCGATGCGATCTAGAATTGTAGTTGTGGTCGCGCTGACCCTCGCTTCATACGCTGCGGTGCAGGGTGTCGCACAGCCGTCCAACCAGGAACCCCGCGCATCGGCTACCCAGGCCGAGACGAGCGTCCAGAGCGCAGCGCCAGCACCGGCACCCACAGCTTTGATGGCGCAGCAAAAGCCAGACGCCCTGCTCCTGTACAAGCAGGGACGCGATCTTGATGCTGTGGGGAAAAGGGTTGAAGCCGTAGCCAAGTACAAGGAGTCGGTAGCGGTGTGCGATCGGGAGCTCGCGGCAGATCCCACGCGCATGGACGCGTATACCGTCAAGTGCTGGAGCCTGTTCAGGCTTGAGCGCTACCGCGATGTCATAGCGATAGGCAACGCGGGGCTCAAGGTGCGCTTCGACGCTCGAATTGTCGAAGTGATGGGCGAAGCGTACTTCCACAGCAACGATGATGCCAACGCGATACGGTATCTGCAGCGCTACCTGGACAACGTAGGAGAGTACGGCGACAGGGTGCCCACGGCCTACTTCTACATGGCCGAGAGCTACCTGCGGCAGAAGCGACTCGATCATGCGGATATCGCGTATACCATTGCCGTGTACCGCGAACCCGGGGTAGCCCGGTGGTGGTATCGCTACGCCGCTCTTGTTGAATCGCTCGGCGAGTACAAACGCGCCTACGACCTGTACGCCCGCGCGCTCAGGCTCAGCCCCGGGCTTGCCGAGGCAGTCGCCGGACAGGCTCGCGTAAAGGCCCGGTTGTAGGCGCCTCGTTACATGAGGTTGACCGGATCAGGATCAATTTCCACGTAGACCGGGGCTGGGGGTTTCCAGCCGTGAAGCGCAGCTGACAGCGCCGCCCTCGCGGGCGCCGGGGTCGCCGAACGCAGAATGATATGCCGGCGCGCGTTGCCCCCAACCACGCCGAGCGGGCATTCAGCTGGTCCAAGAATATCTACCCCCGCGCCGTTCGCCCCCGCGAGTGACAGAGCCTCGGCTAAGCGGCCAGCCAGCGCGGCGGCGGCGGCTTGTACCTTGCTGGCGTCTTTGGACCGGATGACGACTCGCAGCAGCCGTGAATACGGCGGAAAACCCAGTTCCCTGCGCACGGCCAGCTCGTCTGAGTAAAAGCCCTCGACGTCGTGCGCAGCCGCGCGCGTAAGAACGGGGCTCGTGGGGCGGTACGTCTGCACCAGTACGCGGCCGCCTTTTACGAAGCGGCCCGCGCGGCCGGCTACCTGCGTTACGAGGCCAAACGCGCGCTCGGCTGCCCTGAAGTCTGGCAGGTTGAGCGTCGTATCAGCCAGAATCACGCCCACCAGCCGGACGCCCGGAAAGTTGAGCCCCTTGGCTACCATCTGCGTACCCAGCAGCGCGTCTATCTTGCCGTCGCGGAACTCTTCCAGGGTTCGCTCCAGCACTCCCTTGCGGCTCATCGAGTCCGCGTCTACGCGGGCTATGCTCATGTCTGGAAAGAGCCTCGCCGCGTCTTCTTCTACGCGCTCGGTGCCAAAGCCGGCCCAGCCCGTGTCCAATGACCCGCATACGGGGCAGGAGGTCGGCGGCGCGGCCTGGTAGCCGCAGTAGTGGCAGACGAGCCGGCCACGCTCCTTGTGGTAGGTCATGCCCACCGAGCAGTTTTTGCAGGTAAGCTCGGCGCCGCAGGTTTTACAGCTCCAGAAGTACGAGAACCCCCTGCGGTTGAGAAAGAGGATTGACTGTCCGCCTTCCCGCTTTACCCGCCTGACCGCCTCGATGAGGCGCGCTGAGAGGGCTCCCTGTTCGGCTCGCATGTCCACCAGTTCTATGGCCGGCAGTTCGCCCCCGGCGAGCCTGCGCGATAGTGACAGCCGTTCAAGGCCTCCCTCGTTCATCATGTGCCAGGCTTCAACGCTCGGGGTGGCCGAACCCATCACGAGGCGCGCTCCCTCGGTAGCGGCCCGTCGCATCGCCACCTGGCGCGCGTGGTACCGTGGCGAAGAGCCCGCCTTGTACGAGCCTTCGTGCTCCTCGTCCAGCACTATGAGCCCGAGGTTTTGTACCGGCGCGAATACGGCGCTCCTGGCTCCTACGACGACGCGGGCTTCACCGCTCTGCACGCGCCGCCACTCGGCCAGCTTTTTGGGAGCGCTCAGGCCCGAGTGTATAACGGCGCACAAGCTGCCAAAGCGGCGCCGAACCGCGTCCACCACCTGGTGCGTCAGGGCAATTTCCGGCACGAGGTAGATAACGCCACGGCCTTCGGCAAGCGTCGCTTCTGCGGCTTCCAAAAATACTTCGGTCTTGCCCGTGCCGGTGGGGCCGTACAGGTACCAGCGGCCTTCCTGTCTGGACAGGACGCGGGCGAGGGCCGCGCGCTGCTCCGCCGATGGCACGAGCGCCGTGTCGGCGATGCGCACGTCGTCGAAGGCCGCCGCGTCACCGGAAGCCGACGCGGTGTCTCCCGCTGCGGCACGTCTGCCTGGGCGACCCGTTGGCGACACGGCCGACGGCGACATGGCCGACAGGGCTTCGCCCAGCGAGCAGAAGTACATGCCGGCGAGCCAGCGGCCCAGCGCCAGCGTTTCCGGGCCGAGTAGTGGCTGGGCGTCGACGATCCGCAGGTAGGGTTTGACGAGGCTGGGGTCTATGTCCACCGCGTCACCAGAATCGACTACCCAGCCGACCGCGCTCCTGCCGCCGAGAGCTGCCTCGACGCGGGAGCCGATCGGCGCATCGAGCCCGTCGGGGTTTTTGTACGACCACTGCCGGTCTACTGGTACATCAAAGGCTACCGATACGTACGCGGGCATTACCTCTGGTCCAGCTCGTCCAGGATGGATTTGAGGAGCTTCAGGTCTTCCCACGCCGGCCGCTTGAGTTCTTCGTTGCGGAGCAGGGCGCTCGGGTGGTACGTAGCTACGAGGGGCAGGCCGTGGAACTCGTGCCGCTCGCCACGGAGCCTCCCGATGCCCGTTTTGGCGCCCAGCAAGGCCTGCGCCGGAATGCGTCCAACCGCGAGGAAGGCGCGGGGTTTTAGTATGGCGATCTGTCGTTCGAGGTACGGCATGCACGCGGCCTGTTCGTCCGGGGCCGGATCCCGGTTCATCGGCGGCCTGCACTTGACGATGTTGCCTATAAAGCAGTTCGTCTCGCGCGATAACCCTATGGCGGCCAGCATCTTGTCCAGGAGCTGCCCCGCGGGGCCGATGAACGGTATACCTGTTTTGTCTTCTTCGGCACCGGGTCCTTCTCCTATCACCATGACGAGCGGGCGCGTAGAGCCCAGACCGGGGACGACGCGGTTGCGGCCAGCCGACAGCCGGCACTTCTGGCAGCGCGCGGCTTCCGCGGCTATCGCTTCGAGGCTGTCGTTGGCAGGAGCTGGCTCCATACGCAGTCCGGTGCTCGGCGATTCAATTATCACCGCAAAGTCGGGGAGCGCGCGGCGGCTGTGGTACCCGTCCGCCAGGCTATCCTCGACGATAGACAGCGCTTCGAACAGGCTTGCCCTGCCATCGGTTTTCATCGTGCCATCAACTTTCTGCAGCGAGGTAGTTGCGCAGCTCCAGGGCTACGTCCCGGGCGTTTCTGGCGGCTGCCTGGCCAAAGAACGCGTATACTGCGCTGCCAGCTACCGGGTTGGCGGCGCACACAGCCTTGAGTAGCGGCCCGTCCATCCTGAGTACCAGGCAACGCTCGCGCGCCACGGCGTTGAAGTCGCGGCGGGCTCCATCAAGAAACGACAGCACGCCGAATGCTACACCCGAATGCAGAGTAAGGAGTTCTGACTCCTCGTTTCCGCCATTTGGCAGCCTGGATCGTATGCCCACTATGCCCGAGACGATGTAGAACACGTCGTAGCTCGTCTCGTCCTCAGAATAAAACACCGACTCGCCGGCTACGCTCCGCAGGGACGAAGCCGACGCGATGGCCTGAACCGACTCGTCGTCGAGTGCCGCGAAGGCCGGAATCTCGCTGATAATTTCTGTTATGTCCGTATTGTTATCCATGGCCAGGCCTCCCCGGTGGTCCAAACCGCGACAGATCCGCTGGTAAAAGAATAACGCAAAAGGCGTACCCTGCAAAGCGGGCGCGCACGCTTCATGAAATGCTTCCATAAGATTA
>JAFGUM010000422.1 GCA_016938515.1 Spirochaetales bacterium
GGGAGCGGGCGCCGGAGCTGGCGTTTCAACCTTGGCTGGTTCCGGGGCAGGCGCTGGCGCTGGGGGTTCGGTCTTGGCCGGTTCGGGTGCCGGTGCCGGTGCCGGTGCAGGAGTCGGTTCGGGTGCCGGCGCTGGTGCCTGCACGGTTGCCGTCGGTGGTTCGGGTTGCCGGTCTACGGTGCACGTGTAAATCAGAAAGGCTGCGGCCAGGATGATCGCGACTCCGAGGGCGGCGAGCAAACCTATGACCAGAGGTGACCCTTTCCTGCGTTCACGGGTGGGCGCTTCAGCTGGTTCACCAAAATCGGGTATGTCATCCGACGAGGACTCAGGCTCTTCCCCTACGAGGTCGTCAATACTGCCCGTATCGTCACTCATGGAGTAATCTTCGCTAGCCGCGTACTCCTCGTCTATGGAAAAATCATCTATCGACGAGGATTCATCCATCGATGAGGATTCGTCTGCTGAGCTGGACTCGTCGCCAAAACTGACGGCTTCATCAAAGTCGTCGCCCGGGACATCCAGATCGGGCATGGCTTCCTCGGGGAGCGTATCGGTAGACAGGTCCATCGAGGCATCGTCCTGGAAATCGAAGTCTGGTATCTCGTACTTTTCTTCTTCCGCCAGTGACTTGAGGGACACCGTCAACGCCTGGTGCTCGCCAGTCGCTTCTTCCTGCGCGTATGCGCTCAGGTTGCCCTCGTCGTCAAGGCCCAGATCCAGCCTGATATCCGGCTCGCCGCTCTGGCGGGGCGGTATATTCTCTATTATCAGGCTGCCCACGTAGGCGTCGGCTACTTCGCCGCCGGATGCCCGGTACACGTCTATCTGGACGCTCGGCTGGTCGTCTTTTACGGTGGTGACGATGAGGCGCTTTTTGGCGGCTTCGCCTTCTTCGAGAATCGGATAAAACTTGCCGTCCGCCAGACGGATTCCTATCTTGGCCATGGCCTCTTCCGTTCGCTCGTGATTTTGATGGGACTATAGAGCCAATTTCAAAAGCCGGTTGCTTTTGAAATTGGCTTTGCGATTGCTTGCGTTTGCTTTACAAACGCTACGCCCAATCGCGGTTTATAAGGAAGCTCTTCCAAAATGCGTCTGCATTTTGAAAGACCCTCTTTACTCCTAGTAAGTATCGGTCATATTTAGCAAAAAAACGAGAGGAAGACGCTGTCTAAACAGTAATTTATGCGATTTTGGAGCCAAAAAGCCCGTTACACTCGCGCAACGGCGACCAGTCGCTCCGCGGACGCGTCGTACGGATCGCCGCTCCAGTTGCCATGCAGGGAAACCGACGAGAAACCAGCGTGTTTCAGTGAATCCCGCAGTTCGGTTGCGGCGTACAGGCGTTGCACCCAGGCGCGGTCTACGCGGCGTTCTCCCTCCTGTACCATCCATCGGTTGCGGAGGCCTTCCCACGCGCCCACCACCTCGAATGTCGTCGTTACGAGGCGTCCGTCGCGCTCGAATCGTTCACCCTTGGTAAAGTCGCGGGCGGCTAGTTCCTTGCCTACGAGGTCCATCACGAGGACACCGCCTGGTTTGAGGCTTTCTCTGATTCGCGCGAGCATCAGCTCGTCTTCCGCTTTTGTTTCGAAGTAGCCAAAGCTGGTAAACAGGTTGACGGCCAGGTCAAACGAGGCGGGGCGGCTCCACGAGCGGGAGTCGGCTCGCACGAACTCCGCTGCCAGGTTCATGGCTCGCGCGCTCTCCCGCGCGGCTTCAATGTACGGCCCTGTTATGTCTACGCCGGTTACCCGGTAGCCCCGCGCCGCAAACTCCAGGGCGTGGCGTCCGGGGCCGCAGCACGAATCGAGGACGGTGCCGCTTTCCGGCGCGCCGCTCAGCCGCAGGATGGCGTCTACGACAGCTGGCGCTTCCGCCCATCGCTCGTCGCCGAACAGGAGCGGCGCGTAGTCCGTCCAGAACCCGTCATCGGCGAACCAGCCGCCGTCATCCTCAGACAGCGCCGTGCTCAAGCGCCAGACCGAGTACGTAGCTGAGCGTATCCACGTCTATTTCACCGGAGTCTATCGTTACGAGGTCGCGTATTTCTTCCCAGTCAGCCCTGGAAAACGGCGTGCCGTCGTAGTCATTCAGCAGTAGGGAGCCTATGCCCGCGAGCCAGGTCATGGCGTTTGCCGCCGCGTCGTGTCCGCCAGCTCCATAGCGCGACAGAAAGGTGGTAAACAGCGCCGCGAGCGTGTCGTCGGGTACTTTGGGAACAGCACGCGCGAAGGTAGTTCGGAGCGCGTCGAATTCACGGTTCCCTGGCGCGGTGCCACAGCGGCGCGCCCAGTCGTCTATGTCAGATTTCAACTTGTCTATTGCCTGCATGCCCGCATGATAGCGTGTCATCGAAGCTGTGTTAAGAGGCCGGAACAGGCCAGAGCCCGAAGCCGGCCAGGAGAACGCCGGCGTCGTACAGCGCGTGGGCGATTGCCAGTGTATGCAGTCGAGCTCCCCGCACCGTAGCACCGGCCAGAATTACACCCACGATGCCCGCGGAGGCAATACCTATCGCACCCTGGTACGCGTGTCCCGCCGCGAAGAGGCCGGTGGATACGAGTATGGCCGCTACCTGTCCGGCGCCCCGTTCACGCAGGGTTCCGATGACGTAGAGTCGGTAGAACAGCTCTTCCCGGTATCCCGTTGCCAGAGCAAACGCGATTGACAGCGCCACGACCAGGGCCGTATCAGAGGCCGCGAGCGTTTGGGGTGGACTGAACCCTCCGCTACCGGCCGCTGGGGCAAGCAGGTATATCGTCAGTCTTGCCGCTACTACGAGCAGCGCGAACAGCGGCACAGCCCGCACCAGGTCGGGTGCGCGCACCGGGCCAACGCCGTAGTCACGTAGCCGCCCCGAGGCGCCGATAATCACCATAAGGAGCGCGAATTGCGATAGCGCCTGTACCGCGCCGGAGCCGAGCCAGAATACCGATCCGCTGGGCGGGGCAAACCCGGGAACGAGGGTCGGAGCCAGCATGGCAACGCTTACGATGACGGGCTGTGTCCACGAGCGGCTCCCGCTGTCTGCATCCATCGCGCCAGTATATACTGAACAAACGGAGACTCGCCATGGTGATCGTGCTCCTCGTCGTGGTTGTGATACTGTTGCTCGTGACGCTTACCCTGCTTTTGCGGGGTGATAGGCGTTTCTCCCCGCTCGAATACTACGCGCGCGGGAAGGAAGTGGGCTTTTCAGTATCAGAAGCCAGGGCCATACTGAATATTTGCCGGCTTACCGGCATGAGCGATCCTACAGCCGCCCTGTGGTCTATTCGGGAGCTCGATTCGTGCATCAGGGCTTTTGGCAAAAAATTCCGTGCGGAAGGTCGCGAACGCGACCGCGCGACGCTCCAGTTCATGGAAAAGCTGTACGAATTCAGGAAAAAGCTCGAGTTTGAGCAGCCCAAGTACCGCGCCGGCATTACGAGTTCCCGATACATCCGCGCCAACCAGCGAATCAGGATACTCGTAGAGGGAATAGGCATATATTCATCCACTGTCATAGATTCCAACGAGCGCTACCTTGTCGTGTCATACCCCGTTGGCGGCAAGATACCGGCGGGGTTCCAGTGGAAGGGCACGAGGATTTCCGTCTATTTCTGGCGACAGGACGACGCGGGCTACGTCTTTGACACCTATGTTCTCGAAGATCTGCGCATCCGAGACATACCGGTGCTGCAGCTCGGCCACTCGGAGTCGCTGCTTCGCACGCAGAAACGCAAATCGCTTCGCGTGCGGTCCAGGATGCCTGCGTACCTGTACCTGCTCAAGCGTCTTGAAGGCGCGTACGAGAAACCTGAGCGCGTGCCAGGGCTCAAGTGCGTCGTGCAGGATTTGTCCGAGGACGGCGTCTCGGTGCTCATTGGCGGCAGGGCCAAGGTGGGCTTGCTCGTGAAGGCGCAGTTTTACGTGGGTGACGACCAGCTCGTCATCAGCGGTACCGTGCGGGCTACCGAATACGATGCGGAGAAAAGCCAATCGCTGCTGCACGTGGAGGCGGTGCTGCCGAGCCCCAGGATGCGGAACATGATCCGGGCTCACGTATACAACGTCGGACCAGGCGATTCGGCGCGTCCGGCGGCCGAACTGGACGAGCAGGCGTTTTCGGTATAAATTCGATAGTGCCCGTTGCCGCGCGCTTCATGGCCGGGTGGATAGAGGTGACGATGAGAAAAGCATGCTCGCTGGCAATCGCACTTTTGGTACTCGGCACGATGGCGGTACCGGCGCAGGATTCGTCGGCTCTCATCGATACGTACCGGCGAAACTTCGTACGCTCAAGCCTGGGAACAAAGCTCGAGTTGCTCAAGGAAGCGTCTGCCTACGATGACGTGGACATGGGGCCGCTCTACGATACGGCTCTGCAGTTCATTCTGGGCAACGCATCGCTACTGTCCACAGACGCGCTGCTCCGGGACATGTCGGTGCTTTCGGTAAACATGATACGCAAGTACAAGTACGCGCCAGCATCCGAGAACCTGTGGGATCTCTTTGAAATATACAAGGACAACCTCGTTCGCGTACCCATACTGCAGACTCTCGCCGAGGTGGCTACGGGGAACAAGACTATTCTTGGAGAGCTCAATTCATTTTTAGACAAGCAAATATCACTTTTTAAATCTGGCTCGAGGGTAGACGAGGCAGTGCTAGCCGGCGCCGTGTCCGCCCTCGGCAAGCTGGGCGATGCATCGTCGTTCCCGTACCTGTTCGCCGCGTACACCGCGTCGGTGAGCAAGAACATAACGGACAGGGCTGGCGTCGCCATGGCCGCGCTCAAGGGTGACTACGCGTCGTTCCTGGCCGAGGTAATACGCACTGACAAGCCGGCGGAGAAGGCCGCCGCCCTTGAGGCGGGGCTGCGCGGCGAAGCGTTGCCACCGGAGCAACGGGCCGAACTCGCCGAGACGGCGCTGGCCGTGGGCGTGCCATTCCAGAGCGCGTCGCAGTCTGAACAGGCGTACATAGTCGCGCTGCGCGCCTCGGCTGCTCGAGAGCTGACGGCGCGGGAATGGCAAAAGGCTTCCCCGCTCGCCATAAAGCACTTTTATGATTTCCAGCTCCAGTACAACAGAGGGCAGGTGTCCAAATCCAACTTCCTTGAGTCCATCGCCCTGCTCGGAGCCATGGGGACGACAGACGCCGCCCAGGCTCTCGCGCTGTACCTGCAGCTGATCAACAACGAGACTGAACAGGGCAAGACCTACGACGAGCAGATATCGCTCGCCGTCGTCAACAACCTGGGGCGTCTGGGAGACAAGGCTGCCTTCGATTACCTGCTATACATGGGCTACCTTCAGTACCCCGAGTCGGTAAAAAAAGCGGCCAGGGACGCGCTCCAGAAGCTACGCTGGTAGCAATCCCGCTTTTCAAGGCTTGATCGGGGGGGCGCCGGTGCGCGCTCCCGCGTATAGCCTTCATGACACGACGAATTACTCCCGTTCCCGCCGTATCCTGCGCGCTCGCTACCCTCGTCGTCGTGTATCTGCCCCCAGGCTACCAGTCGCGCTTCGTGGCGCTGGCAGCGATGCTGGCTGCCACCCTGTTGATGGCCCTGAGCATGGTAGTGGCGCCTCGCGTGTCGCCACGGTGGCTACGCGTGTTCGCGCCGGTAGCGCTGGGCGTGTGCCTCGGAGTAGCCGCGCACGGCAGGGTTGAGGCTCTGGCGGGGCGTTGTAGCCCCGGCTTTGCCGAGTACGGGCTACTTCGCGTGCTCGCGTGCGAGGGTCGGCTGGTCGCGGACGAGCGCACAACAACCCGCGGCCTGCGCGCGCTGGAACTGGAGCTTACTGCGGTGCTTGGCCCTGATGGCGCCAGGGTTACGGCCAGCGGGAAGCTGTCGGTGTATGCGAGAGCGGAGCGCGGCGTTACCGCGACTCCCGTTTTGCGCGGGCAGGTGGTGCGCGTTGAGCTGGCAAAGGCACTACTGCCCCCGCGGACGGGGCAAGGCGCGTGGCCAGATCTGCTGGCGCCGCGCTCTGCTTTCGTAGACGCCACCGACGTGCAAGCCATCGCATCGCCGTCGCGGCTTGAGGCGGTCAGGGCTCGCGTCCGGGCCGCCATGCTCACGGGCTTGAGCCGCGCCGGGGGCGAGGCTGGGCCCCTGCTGGAAGCCCTCGTCGTGGGTGTGCGGGATGATCTGGACCCCGCGCTCGCTGAGGGCTTCAGGGCGGCGGGCTGCGCGCACATCCTGGCACTGTCCGGCCAGCACGTCGGTATACTCGCGTCGTTCGCGTCTCTGCTGCTCGGCTTTGTCCTGGGGCCGTTCCGCGCCAGGGCTGCCGCAGCCGTGCTGGCGGGCGTCTATCTGTACGTCGTCGGGCCGTCGCCGTCGGTAGCGCGCGCCGTGGGCATGTTCTGGGTAGCTAGTGTCGCGGTGGCTCTGGACAGGCCGCAGCCTACGCTCGCCGTGCTCGCCACGGTAGCGCTAGCAGCCGTGGCGCTGGACCCCGCCAGTCTGCATTCATTGTCGTTCAAGCTGTCGTACCTGGCGGTGGCCGGGATAGCCGTGTACAGCCGCAGCTTTGATTTTGCCCTCAGGCGATGGGTGCCGCCGCTTGTTTCACCTGTCGTCGCGATGGGATTCGCCGCGCTCGCCGCTACGGCGCCTCTTACGATCTTTATATTTGGCGTGCTCAACCCGTTTTCCCCGCTGACGAGCGCCGTGGCTGGTGTACTCGTTACCGCGCTCATGTGGTCTGGCATCGTTGGCAGCGTTCTCGTGAGCCTGGCACCGTTCACGGCAGAACTGACAGCCCTGGTGTGCCAGGTACCCCACGGCGCTCTGGGTTTCGTGATAGACAGGGCCGCGCGTCTGCCGTCGCTGACCGTGGGATGCGGCATGGGTGCGGACGATATGGCCACCCGGGTGGCGCTCGCAGTCGTCGTTGCCCTCGGCGCCGCATTGGTATATGCTCTACCGTATGCATCCCGCCTTGCACGAACCCTCGAGCGTACCAGAACCCGTTCGCTACGACTCCCCCTCGGAACTATCAGCCCTCCTCGAAAGCCTTGGCCTCGGGATGCGCAAAAAGTACGGGCAAAACTTCCTGGTAAACGGCAACGCGAGGCGGCGCGTCGCCGCCCTGTTCGAAACGGCTCCAGGCGCCAGGGTGTGGGAAATAGGGCCCGGCACCGGAGCGATGACGCGTGAAGCCCTGCTCGCGGGGCTGGCGGTGTCGGCATTCGAGATAGACAAGGGTTTTGCGGGGTTCATTCGGGATGCGTACGGCGCCGTGCCGGATTTCGAGCTGTACGAAGGTGACTTCATGAAGACCTGGAAGCAGGCGCTCGCCGCTTCAGGCCCTCCGGCACTGGCGTTTGGCAACCTGCCGTACAACGCCGCCGGAGCCATCATCGCGACGCTGATAGAAGGTGGCATCAAGCCGCCACGCATGGTCTTTACCGTGCAGAAGGAAGCGGCGCAGCGCATGACCGCGACGCCGGGTACCAAAAACTACGCCGCGTTCAGCGTGCTGTGCAAATCCGTGTACCGGGTAAAAGCGGCGTTCGACCTACCCCCGGGCGTGTTCTGGCCGCAGCCGCGCGTAGTTTCGTCCGTCGTCGTAATGGATCTCCGAGCCGAAGCTACCGCCGTACCCTTCGCAGGCGACAGGGCTTTTACCGGATTTACGCGCGCGTGCTTTTCGTCACGGCGCAAGACGCTGCGCAACAACCTCAAGGCGGCCGGCTTCTCAGAGGCGGAGCTCGTTGAGGCGTGCTCATCCGTAGGCGTTTCTGCTGACCAGCGCGCCGAAACGCTGTCGCCCGAGCAGTTTTCGTCGCTGTTCATCGCCATTAAGCGAGACAACACGTCAAGCTGACACCCGAATAAAGCACGCTCTCTTGCCAGTTCGTGGCCTTTGCCGTATTATCGCCGTATGGCCGATGTTCAACTCAGTTCCATAGATGAAGATACCCTCGATACTATCCTCGCGCCGGATTTCGACTTTGACGGCGATATGGTCTTTAAAGAGCCGCTGATGATAAAAGGCCGGGTGCGGGGCTCCATAGTCACCGAAAGTGACCTCCATATAGACACCGGAGCCACGGTGGAAGCCGATATTAGCGCGTGTAACGTAACCGTTCGCGGCGTCCTCAAGGGTAACGTGTCGGCGACCGGACGCGTCGAGCTGTTTTCATCCTGCAGGGTGGATGGCGACATCCGCGCCGTTGAGGTTACGATGGAACCCGGATGCCGCTTCAACGGCGTGTGCTCCATGACCGGTCCAGTCGATGCTCCGCAGGCCTGAACAACGCGCCCCAACGCACCGTTGGCTACGACCGTGGGCCCTCTGTACGGCTCTGCTTTTTGCCGCGGCTAGCGCAGGGGCGCAGGCTAGGCCAGACGCGCTCGAGATGTATCGCCAGGGGCGGTACGAAGACGCCCGCTCAACCTGCCTGGCCGAGCTGTCCAGCGATCCGTCGAATATCGAATCCTACGTTGTGCTGGTCTGGAGTCTCCTTGCGCTGGAGCGCTACGCCGACGCGGAGCTGTACGGTACCAAAGCGTACACCACGGTTCGCCGTGACCCGCGCCTGGCCCTGTCGCTTGGAGAAGCCGCGTTCTACCAGGGCAAGAACGAACGGGCGCTGGAACGCTTCAGGGAGTACATGAACCTGCTGCCGGATGGAGCCAGAATAGGCACCGCCTACTATTTTACCGCGGAAATATACCTGAGGCTCGAACGCTACGCGCACGCGGACATCGCCATGCGCACCGCCCTGCAGTACGAACCCAAAAATGCCACGTGGTGGACTCGTCTCGGCTACATCCGCGAGCGGGCTTCCGACTGGGCTTTCGCGCTCAAGGCCTACGAGGCGGCGCTGGCCATCACCCCTGGCCTGACCGATGCTATCCGGGGCAAGGAGCGCGTCCAGAGCCGGGGCGGACGCTAGCGGGTATGGGATTGCGGGTAGCCTTCAGGACCTTTGGCTGCAAGCTCAACCAGGCTGAGACCGATTCAGTGGCCGCGAGTTTCGCGAGCGCTGGCGCCACCATCGTAGAGATGCGAGACGGCGCCGACCTCGTCGTGTTCAACACGTGCACGGTAACGACCAAGGCCGAGCAGAAGGCGCGCCGCGAGATCCGCCTTGCGCTCCGCCTCAACCCGGAGGCGGTCTCGGTCATTACCGGCTGCTACGCCCAGCTCGACCCGGAAGCTGTCGCCGCCGTGGCGCCGCGCACCGTCATTATCCCGGGCTCGCGCAAGGACAGCTTGCAGGCCATGGCCCCCGAACTCGTCGCCGCGCGGCTTGAGGGGCTCGACCTGCTTTCTGAGACGCGCCGCCTCACCGCCATAGCGGCCGGGCGCGTACCGGACCCCTTCGCTTTCGTGCCCGGCGACGCGCGTTTCCATTCCCGCGTCCAGCTCAAGGTGCAGGACGGCTGCGACAATCGCTGCGCCTACTGCCGCGTCTGCCTGGCCAGGGGCCGCTCCGTGAGCCTTGCCCCCGATGAAGCTCTGTCCCGCGCGGCCGCCCTCGAAGCCGCCGGCGTCGCGGAGATCGTGCTCACGGGCGTCAACCTGTCCCAGTATCGCTCGGGCGGCCTCGACTTCCCCGGCCTCCTTCTTCGCCTCGTCGGCGGCACCAGCCGCGTCGCGTTTCGGGTGTCCTCGTACGAACCCGACCGCGTCGACGACGCCTTTATCCACGCTTTCGCTCTGCCGCGGGTGCGGCCGCACCTGCATCTGTCGGTGCAGTCCGGTTCGGACCGCGTCCTGCGCGCGATGGGCCGCCACTACGACCGCGCCCAGGTACAGCGCGCCGTGGAAGCCGCCCGCGCCGTCCGGGGCGACCCGTTCATCGGCGTCGACGTGATTCTTGGCTTTCCTGGCGAGAGCGACGACGACTTTGGCGACACGATGGACCTGCTTGAGCGCGTCAAACCGGCCTGGGTGCACGCTTTTACCTTCAGCCCGAGACCCGGCACCCGTGCCTTTGCCATGAAGCCGCGCGTACCCGAGCGCGTCGCCGTGGAGCGCGCCGCCATCGTGCAGGCTCTGGCCGTTCGGGGTAAGTCGGCGTTCGCCGCGCTTCGGGCGGGGACAGAGCTCGAGGCGGTCGCGGAGAGCCCGCACGACTCTGATGGCGGCTCTTCGCTCCTCGCCACCTCCGCGGACTACCTCCGGCTCGAAGTTCGCGGCGTGCCACCGGGGTACCGGGGCGCGTTTCTGTGCCGCGTAGACGCTGCAGAGACGATTGTGGGCCGCCTCGCTGCGCCAGCCGACCTCTATGCCGAATTTATCCGCATCATTTGACTTTTTGGATATTTGCGGTACAGTTAAGCGTGGTGTTCGGCAGGCCAACTATCGACGCAAAAGGCGCGCCCGCTCTTGTTTTGGCCTGTTCCCGTGCTACAATTACAGGTACAGTCCCGTCGCGCGTGGCGATGGACGAGGAGGTTCACGATGAAGCGGACTATGACAGTCGTTCTGGTCGCGTTCGTCGCGCTGTCGCTGACGGCGTGCGATGGGCTCGACAGACTTTTACAGGTAAACATGTTCTCCCCGTTTGCGGGAATAAGCGCCAGCGCCATAGAGGAAGCCACCCCAGCCGAGCTGGTGGAGATGTCCGGCAGCGATTCGTTCTACGACAAGCTGGCGGAAGAGCCAACCCTCAAGGATAGCGTCCTGGTTACCATCAAGGCAGCGATGGACGATCCGACTACTCCTCCGGCCGACTACCAGGAGCTCGCCGTACTGGCCGCCAGTATAGAGCTGCAGACTTCTCCGGCCGGAGAACTGGTCAATAATGTAGGCGACATCATTAACGGACTGAAAACCGGCACTACTCCCGCGCTTGATATGCTCATCACCAGTATCATCCCCGAGTCGGTGTGGCCGGAGGACGAGGCGCTCAATGA
>JAFGUM010000423.1 GCA_016938515.1 Spirochaetales bacterium
CGACGGGGACATAGACCTGGATCCGGCGCTCTACGCGCAGCTCAAAGCAGAGGTCCTGGCTTCGGATGAAGTCAGGACCATCGTGCTCGGCGGCATCGGCGAACCGTCGGTGTCGCCTCTCTTTGAAGACGCGGTGCGTTCATTCGGCTCTGGTAGATCAAGGGGAGCACCCTCCCGAGGCACGAAGGAGCAGGCGCTGGCCGTGGCCGGTGTCGGCAGAGAGCTCATCATAACGACCAACGGTGTTAACATTCCCGGTGATATCGTCAAGCTTATGGCGGTAGAAGCCGAGTCAATCGTCATATCCGTAGACGGAACGGCTGATGGTTACCGCGTTATACGCGGGTCGCCGCTGGAACAGACTTTGGCCACTATCGAGCAGATTCACGAGACGAGACGCGCCGCAGGCATACCGGGATCCAACGTCAGCGTGCAATTCGTGCTGTCGCGCTCCAACATGGACGATGCGATGGGCGTGCTGGAGCTGGCGATACGGCTGCGGGTCCGCTCGATGATCGTATCGCACATACTGCCGCAAACCGAGTCGCAGACCCGCCTCGTAATGTACGAACGGAACGCGCTGCCAGAAACGACCGAGCTGTTCTCTAAAATGAATACGATGGCGTGGCGCCGCGGCATGACGCTGATACTGCCCGCGATGGAACTTAAAACAGACCGGTGGTGCGCTTTTATAGAGAACGATGCTACCGTGGTTACGGCTGATGGAGCTATCGCGCCGTGCTATCGCCTTGCCCACAGCTACCCCGAATACGTTACAGGCAGGCGCAAGAACATAGTGGCGCACTCATTCGGCAGCATAGCGTCGTCGTCACTGGCCAGTATCTGGAACGACCCCGGCTACGAGTCGTTCAGGCGAACGGTGTGGACAAACCGCTACCCGTCGTGCCTTGATTGTGACCTGGTAAACGGCTGCGATCTGGTCAATGACTCCAACGCGGATTGCTACGCCAACACGCCCAGCTGCGCTGACTGCCCATGGAGCCGCAA
>JAFGUM010000424.1 GCA_016938515.1 Spirochaetales bacterium
AACGGCAATTGATGCCGAAACGGCAATTCATGCCGAAACGGCTATTCGTGCGCTGCCGTCTTGGAGGCTACGGTTGCAGAGAATCGCTCAAGGTCGATGATGACGCGCACGTGCGTACCTTCGCCTATACGCTCCCGTTCATCGTGGGCTTCTACCTTGAACGTAAGCCTGGACCCGTTGACGCTGACGAGCTCGGCTTTTGCCGTAACGCGCATGCCTACCGGCGTTGGCGCGAGGTGCTTCACGTCCAGGCTGAACCCGACCGTGGCCTTGCCTGGCGGCAACAACGCGTCTACCGCGTTGAGCGCGGCTTCTTCGAGCGCCAGCACGAGCATGGGCGTAGCGTAGACTGGAGCCCCTCCTGAACCAAGATGGCCCGCGGTATGCTCGGTTCCAACCACCAGCGTTTTTTCACCTTGTAGCCCCGCGTGTATCGCTTCCATGATCTCGTCTCCTCGCTATTGCCGTTGCATGATGAGGACTTCGTAGGGTCTGAGGCGCCGCTGCCCCGCTACGATGCCGTCTCCTGCTCCCGCGTCGCTGCCAAGGAGCACGCGCCCAGGGGCAACGGCAACTTCTGGTTTTCGCGGGGAACAATTCAGATAGACGTCGATGCGGGTGGTACCCGCGGTCCTGGACCAGGCCATGACATCTGAAGGCGCGTCGAGCCACGACAAGGCTCCCGTTTGCAGCGCGCTTTCCGTGCGTCGCAGGGCCAGCAGTTTGGTATACCAGCGCAACAGGGATTCCGGGTCGCTTTGCTGTGAAGCGACGTTACGCTCGCGGTAATCGGGGTTAACCGGCAGCCACGGCTCCGCCGAGCTGAAGCCCGCGTTTTCAGAGGCGTCCCACTGCATCGGGGTACGTTCCGGATCGCGGCCGTAGCGCAGCGGCCAGGTGGCTATACCCAGCGGATCGCGTAGCTTGCTGCGCGGTAGCTCGCGACAGTCCATGCCCAGCTCCTCGCCGTAGTAGAGGAAGGGCGTGCCGCGCAGGCACAGCAGCATCGCGGCCGCGACCCTGGCGCGCGGCTCTGTCCAGGCACCGCTGCGGTACCGCGCGTAGTGACGTTTCTGGTCGTGGTTTGACAGCGTGAAGTTGGGCCACGCTCCCTCGGGCAGCAGGCTATACCAGCGATCCGCCGATTCCCTGAACGATCTGGCGCTCCATGGCCTGAACAGAAAATCAAAATTAAACGCCATGTGCAGTTCGTCTTTGTCGTTACCGTGGCACGATGCCGCGAGCTGCGCGTCGCGCCCGTGGGTTTCCCCTATCAGCACACGATCGCCGTATGAGTCTGCCAAGGCTCTGAACTCCCTGAAGATTTCGTGCACCTCGGGGCGGTTGCGGTCGTAGATGTGGTGCTGGAACAGGTCGGGATTCATGGTAAGGCTACGGGGGTTTGAACGGAACTCGTCGTCCTTGATGTACGCGGTGGCTACGTCCATGCGGTAGCCGTCGGCGCCGAGATCAAGCCAGAACCTGGCTTCGTCGTAGATGGCCGCACGCAGCTCGGGGTTGCGCCAGTTGAACTCGGGCTGGTTGCGGGTAAACGTCGCCAGGTACCACTCGCCGGTGGCTTCGTTGGGGTACCAGGCGGAGCGTTGCTCGAAGAGGCTTACCCAGTTGTTTGGCGGCTTCTTGCCGCTCATCGGCTTCCAGATGTACCAGTCGTGCGTGCGCGCGCTTTTGGATGAGCGCGCCTCGATGAACCACGGGTGCTCATCTGATGAATGATTGACGACGAGGTCAACTACCACGCGGAGGCCGCGTTCGTGGGCGGCTTCCAGCAACGACGTGAAGTCGTCGAGGGTACCAAAGAGCGGGTCTACAGCACGGTAGTCCGAAATATCATACCCAAAGTCCTTCATCGGGCTCTTGAAGAAGGGGCTGATCCACATCGCGTCTATGCCCAGCTCTACGAGGTAGTCCAGACGGGTCTCGATGCCGCGGAGGTCGCCGACGCCGTCACCATCCGAGTCAGCGAAGCTTCGTGGGTATACCTGGTAGAACACGGCTCGTTGCCACCAGAGCTTGTCATTTCTGTCGATCATCGGTTTCAGTACCTTTCAGGGGCAGTAGGGCTTTGAGCACCAGGTCGGAGCCGGCGTGGGCCTGGCACGCGAGGCGGGTGTCGGTATCCGCGCCTATTGCTCCCAGACGCAGTTGTTCCCGCTCGCCAACGGGACTGAGCTTGCCAGAGAGTACCCGCACCCGGCACGTCCCGCACAGCGCTTTGCCCCCGCAGTCGTGGCGTAGCGGCACACCAGCCCGCTGAGCCGCTATGAGCACAGACAGCACGGGCGAGGCGTCGAAGTTAACGGCGGGATGGTCGTCGTACTCTAGAGTGACCCGTGACATCAGCGGGCTACCGAGACGCGGTTGCGGCCGGTTTGCTTTGAGTTGTACATGGCCTTGTCTGCCCTGTCTATGATGGATGTACCCGATAAGTCGCGGTTCTGATCGTACTCCGCCACGCCGAGCGACAGGGTTACGGACAAGCGTTGCCCTTCGTACTCAAAGCTCATTTCCTCTATGCCATGGCGGATGCGCTCCGCTATGATGGCGGCTGTTTTGGCGTCGGTATCCGGCAGGAGCATGCAGAATTCTTCGCCGCCGTAGCGGGCTGCTACGTCTGCCAGGCGAGTCTGCTTTTGCAGCAAGCGGGCTACGTTTTTCAGCACTTCGTCGCCACAGCTGTGCCCGTACGTATCGTTGAACTGTTTGAAGTGGTCTATATCCGCCATAATAACGGACAGGGGTTTTTCGCCAAACGCGCTTTCTTCCATTTTTTCTATCAGTACCGTATAGAAGTAGTGCTTCATGCGCAGTTTTGTCATCATGTCGGTGGTCGTCATCTCGAACAGGAACGCGTTGTTGATGGCTATCGAGGCAAGAATGGCGATGTTGAGCAGGTAATCTTTTTCGTACTGCGAGAATTCCTCGTTCATTATCTGCTCGCCCAGGAGTATAAGGCCGTTGACGACTCCTTTTGCCTTGAGGGGGACGATGAGGCAGGAGCCCAGCGGCTCTATTCGTTCCAGGCCGCCCAGATCCCCGAGGCGTTCCCGCACCTCTTCGAGCGTCCAGCATCGCGTCTCACGGGCGAACAGGCGCATCGCCGGGACGTCCTCGGGTATGCTGTAGTCGATATCGTGATCAATTTCGAAGCCCTTGTAGTTGCGGTGCAGGTTGAAGGCGGTAGAGTCTATGCCCTTCTTGGCGTACAGCGCGGCTTTGAGCACCTTCATCTGGCCCATGATGGTGTACAGAATGCTCTCTATGAGTATGCCGTAGTCGAGCGTGGAATTGAGGCTCTTTGATATTTCAAGGAGTTGCTTTAGATCGAATATCTGCTTTTCGTATTCATCTTTAAGCAGATCGATGGCAGCTTGTTCCACGTTGTTCTCTCATCCTCGCCTGTAGCGGTCAGTATAGAGTATCTAGTGTAAAAAAACCATCTTCGCGTCAGTAAAATAAGCGAATAGCCTCAGTTGGAGCCTTGTGTCGCATCTTAAGGTACATAGCCCCGGCGTTCTTCTTATAGAAGTACCCAGACGCATTATAATTTTCAAAGCTCGCGTCCATGTTGTAGTCAAGACCATACAGCTGAATTTTGGCAAACGGCTGTACGCCGTACAGAACCAGGTAGTGGGAAAACCCTATCGGGAACTCGGCTTTGAATACGGTCTCGGCGGCGTTGGACTCTACGGTCAGCGATGGAGAACAGGTCCATGCCCACGAGCCAGGCCCAAGCGTTGCATACAAGCTTACGATGCGAGGGTAGTACGGCGAAGAGCCGAGTAGCGGGTACAGTAACGCGCCATCAACGCGCTCAGCTGACGGGTTCACCGCTCCGCTGGCTACTCTGACCATAGCCGGCAGCGAACCGTCATCGGTGGCAAACGTGAGGAGGCTTGCGACGAGGCTCTGACCGATGCCTTCGTAGATACGCGTGCCGGTGCTGTCAGCGAGCTTGACGAGCAGCCTGCCGGCTCGTACGCCGGTGATGGTGTCACATGCGCCGTCCTGTGCCGTCTGCAGATAAAAGCCACCGCCGGCCTTGCGGATAGCCGGCAGGACTATTTTATCCACGAGCGTCGGCACCGTCGCAAAGGGGTTCTCGCCGGATGGCAGGTAGCGCTCGGCGTCCAGATAGGCTTCTATGACGCCAAGAGTCTGCACTACGGTGGCTCGTGAAAAATCAGCCGTCCGTGCCATGGTAACGGCTTCGCGTGCCAGTGAGTTGGGGGCACGGTCGAGCAGCAGCGGAATGATGCCTGGCGTGTAGAACAGGTCGGCGGAGCGTGACTGTATCATCCGCTCGGCGGCTTTGACGCGGTTTACGTTGTCTTCTTCGAATGCCGCCATGGTCAACAGGGTCTTGCCCGCGAACGGCGCGCTCCTGTAGCTGAGACTGCTGGCGTGTCGCTCTCGCACCACCGCCACGAGGGCGGCTGCTTGTTCTGGCAGCGCACGACGCAGAGCCTCAGCTTCGTACGCTATGAAGCGCTCCTCGTTGAAGGCGCTCGTGGTAGTGCCGTCTGTTGTCCACAGCCCTGCGGCGGCGTCAAACGTGGGCCCCGTAAGCCCCTGCCAGAGCTTATCGCGCCACGAAGACAGTATGCGGGACCAGTCGCCGGCAGGCATCGGAGCCTGCGCTATGAACGAAGCGACGGGAGCCTGCCCCCCCGCTGTTTCCAGCGCCGCCGCGAACGGGAGCATGGCCGCGCCAGAGCTGGATATAGTCAGCGTTCGTGCGTCGGCAATGGCGCCTAACCCGGAAACGCGGTACGTCGAGCTGCCAAGTGAGAGGCGCATGGCACCGTCGTCACCCGGGGCGAGCAAAGCCGCACCATAAGCAAGTTCGTAGCGTATCCTTGCGCTGGCGGCCGCCTCGGCGGGACGCAGCCACCAGGTAGTCTGGCCATCACCATCGGACGATACTTCCAGTGTAGTGCCATCGTCAAACTCGACGATAAAGCCGCTGGCTTCCTGGGTATACGATACCGGCCTGTTTTCCCGCTCGACGCCAGTCTCGTCCACCAGGATCAGCGGCTGCCGCTCTGAAAATACGAGGCGTAAACCCGCGGCGGTGAGTTCCGCCGAGCGTATTCCGGCTCCGTGCGGCCCCGGCAGGCCCTTGAAGGACACGCCCCCCGATGAAGCGGTTATCGGACCGCCGGCAGGAAACTGGATAAGCACCAGAAGGACGAAAACGGCTATATACAGGGCTCCGGTACCCAGGGCGCGGCTGAACATACTTGATTTCATGACGTAAGCAATATATCCGGTTGGCGCCGCTTGCGCAACATTGCTTGATAAACACCCGCAAACCGGCTACGATGGCGCCACCATCCGCACCGTCGACCGGAGAGCCCCATGATGCACCGTAGAGCGGCGGCTTTGGCCGTTGTCGCGTCCATAACAGCGATTCTCCTCTCGTGCGCCAGCGCGCCGCGTTCCACCACCGTAGACGAGCCAGCCAGCTCGTCACCAACGCAGACTCCTCTGGTGACGCAGACTCCTCCTGAGCTGAGCGAGGCCGAGAAAGAGCAGATGGCTCTCAGCGCGGTATACAAAGCTGTTGAACGAGGTGATTACCCCGCCGCGGAAGCTGGCTTGTCTTCTCTGGTTGCCAGGTATCCTGATAACGCCTCGTATCCCGTGCTGCGCGCCGCGGTGCTCGTGTCGATGCAAAGGCTGGATGACGCCAGAGCCGTGCTGAACGCCGAGCTGGCAGCCAGGCCGGGCAACACCGAAGCGCTCTACGCGCTCGCCGAGCTCGAACGATTTGCCGGTGATGCCAAAGCGCATCGCCAGGCCATTGAAGCGCTGCTGGTCATGGATCCGGGCAATCCCGCCGCCCGGGTAGCGATGGGCGACATCCACTACGACAGCAAGAACTACTCGAAAGCCCAGGCCAGCTACGAAGCGGCTCTCGCCTCATCACCGGATGACGTTGACGCGCTGCTTGGCCTCGCGCGGGTAATGTACCGACGGGACGATATGCAGGGGGCACTGGCCGCGCTCAACGGAGCCGTAGCCGCCGCGCCGGACAACCCGCTGGCGTACCTGGATAGAAGCCGCGTCAACTACCAGCTCGGGCGCTACGCAGACTGTGAGGCAGACCTCGAAGCGGCAATACGCCTGGCTCCGGAATCGGCGTGGAGCTACGTGGAGCGCGGCAGGCTGTACCTCGATACGGGCAGGTTTGACGAGGCCATGGCCGACTTCTCGGCATCCATACGACTGAACCCGGACTACTTTCTGCCGTACGTCTATCGTGCCGCCATCTACGAGGAGACCGGCGACGACGCCGCTGCGCTGACCGACTACAGGATGGCGTCAAAGCTATACCCTGAATACTGGTACACGCTTGAATCCATAGGCGTTCTGGCGTATCGCATGGGGCTCTGGAAAGAAGCGTACGAATCGTTTGACAGGGCAACCACCTACACCACTGGGCACGGTGAGTACTACGTGGCCGCCGCGCTGTCGCTGATGCGCTCCGGCGATCTCAAGGCAGCCAGAACCTACGCGGAAAAGAAGCTGCCGCGGATTGACCGGGCCAAGGATCCGCTGCACTGGCTGGCGTTGCGCCTGGCGTACGACCAGAGCGACATGACCTCTGAGCTGGAAATAAGCATTGGGGCTGAAAAGAGCCTGGATCTCAAGGCTGGCTCGCTGTTCTACCTGGGCGCGTACTGGGTGGCGCGTGGTAGAACCGAGATGGGCGCGAAGTATATACGCATGTCGTACGATGATGGCCGCGTCGGTACCATAGAGTATCGCATGGCAGAGGCCGATCTGGCCCGCCTCGAAGCTACTGAATGATCAATCCCGAACGGAGTGTGCATGTCTGATACCCTGAATACGCTGGAACTGGCTGGTCGCCGGATAGTGCTCGTAGGAACCGCCCACGTCTCGGCAGAGAGCGTACACGAGGTCGCCACGGTCGTAACAGCCGAGGCTCCCGACGCTGTATGCGTCGAGCTGGACGAGGCGCGCTGGCGATCGATGAACGCTCCGGATGCGTGGGAAAAAAC
>JAFGUM010000061.1 GCA_016938515.1 Spirochaetales bacterium
CCACCACAAACGCCTGCCATCGTGTCTTTTCATAGCGCACCTCCCAGCTCTGTCCCCTTTGGCCTGAGCTCTGTCCCCCTTGGCCCGAGCTCTGTCCCCTTTGGCCCGAGCTCTGTCCCCTTTGGCCTGAGCTCTGTCCCCTTTGGCCTGAGCTCTGTCCCCCAAAGTCTAAAACCAGGTAAGGTAGTAGTCAATTTCTCCAGAAGCCTGTCGATGTTTGAAGAGATGATGATCACCTTGTACAAAACAGACGACGACGCTTCCATTCGCTACTACGCCATGCACGACCGCCAACCCCTGCTTACAGCTCCTTTTGCGCTTACAGTGGTCTGGTGGCCCGCCAACGGGCGTGGACGCGAGAAGATCTACGGGTTTGATTCAGCGGCCAGCATGGATAAAAAACTACGGCAACTGTTCTCCCGAAAAATCAGGGAAGGGTACGTCGTGCTCTACCGCTTTGAGCGGGAGCACTGTTCGATACCGGACAAGGCGGTACAGGCCCTGCTCTGAGCCTGCCGCGCCGAGTCAGCGCGGGGCCCTGGTTCCGCTGTAGCGTATGCCGCCCTCGTACAGCCGGCCACACGAAACAAACATAGAATACGATGTTGCTATCACCGCCATGCCATTCTTCTCTGCTTCTGCCAGCATCACCGGAGTAGGCGATTTGCCCCGAACGAATACGATTACCCGTATATCCATCAGATCAGCCGTCCTGATGGACTGTGGGTTTATAAGACCCGTCAACAGTACGACGTTTTCTTTTACAAAAGCCATCACGTCGCTCATCAAGTCGGCTCCGCACGCGGCGTCAATATCCAGATCGAGCAGAGATTCTCCCACCAGCAGAGTGCCGTCAAGGACAGCCACTATATCGCGAACCTTCATGCAGGTGCCTCCGGAGCGCCCAGGCAGCTCGTCATCGAGTCTAGCACGAAGCACACCACGCAACAAGCTTCGCAAGACCCGCGAGCTGCAATAAAAGCTAAAGACGCGATCAGGAACGCCGATACCCTGTAGTGTAACCCCGTTGAAACGGACGCGAGGCGGAAGCGCGAACGCGGAGCGCCGGGCACGCGAGGTTACACGGTTCACGTTCACGGGGCTCGGCCCGGGGGAGCGTACCGGAGAAATCGACACGTGTATTTCGGCAAGGATGCCGGGACGGCTACAAGCCGTCGCTTCTATGGAAAGGAGATCGGGTTATGATAATCAATCACAACCTTAGTGCGATGTTCGCCAATCGCTCTCTAGGGGTCACGAACAGCAGCGTAGAGAAGAACATGGAGAAGCTCGCTTCCGGAATGCGGATCAACCGCGCCGGGGATGACGCTTCGGGTCTTGCGGTATCGGAGAAGATGCGGTCGCAGATCAGGGGTTTGAACCAGGCCTCGAGAAACGCGTCCAACGGCATCTCGTTCATCCAGAGCACTGAAGGGTATCTCCAGGAGACGCAGGACATAATCCAGCGGCTCCGCGAACTGTCTGTGCAGGCGTCAAACGGTGTCTATACCGCGGAAGATCGCATGCAGATTCAGGTGGAAGTATCACAGCTCGTCGATGAGATCGACCGTATCGCCAGCCACGCCCAGTTCAACGGCATGAACGTCCTTACCGGTCGTTTTGCCCGCGAAGGTGGTGAGAATATCGTTACCGGTTCGATGTGGTTCCACATCGGCGCCAACATGGACCAGAGGGAGCGCGTCTACATAGGCACGATGACTTCAAAGGCCCTCGGCGTAAAGAACATCGGCGACGATTCCATTCTATCCCTGTCCAACCCCGACAGCTCGAACAGAGCCATCGGAGTACTCGACTCTGCCCTCAAAACAGTAAACAAGCAGCGCGCAGACCTGGGAGCCTACCAGAACAGGCTCGAGCACGCAGTGCGCGGCATCGACATCGGCGCTGAAAACTTGCAGGCAGCCGAGAGCCGTATCCGCGACGCCGACATGGCCCACGAGATGGTGGAGTTCACGAAGAACCAGATTCTCGCCCAGGCCGGCAACGCCATGCTCGCCCAGGCCAACCAGAAGACCCAGCAGGTCTTGCAGCTCCTCCAGTAGGCCGCGACCGCGCGAACGTGACAGGAGCCGCTCCCAGGAGCGGCTCTTCTTTTCTCCGCCGCGTCAAACGCCGCGGCGTGTCGCTTGATCGCCGTACGAGCTGCGCGTATAATTCCCGCCGCCATGGAAGCCACGCACGACGACACGCGAGAAGCGATACTCGAACGAATGTTCCCGGATCTGCGCTACGGCGGAGACCCGGACATTGAACGCTACTTCGATCTTCGGTCTTCGGGCAGAATGGGCGACGCGCTGGCGATATACAGAGCTAGACTCATACCCAGGTATCCAGATGAAGGCAAGCGAATCGCGCTGCTCAGGCTGTACCGCACCAATTCTCCCGTGTACCCGGAATTCCTGCGCATGCTTCTTATGGAACGGGCGGATGAGATGATCTCTGTTATTCGCACTAATATAGACGCGCTCGCGCGTCCACTTTCGGGCGTTCCACTGCATGACACGTACGCCGTACTCAAAGCCGTAGAGCGTGTCGCCCACTTGTTGCCAGACAACGTAGAACAATCAAGAAAAACAGCGACGGTATACGCGGAGTTTGCCCGTCTGCTAGGGTACCGCACTTCCGAGATGGAACAGGTGGCTTTCCTGCTCGGTGAGTTTTACGACCAGTCCTCCGCAGACAGGGACGTGCCTCGCGATTTTGTGATGGAAAGCCTCGCGTCAGAAGAAGAGAAGCAACGGCGCACGCGGGAAGAAACGCGCAAGAATTTCTTTGATCTTTCAAAAATCGAGTTTGACGCCGAAGACGTCAAGCGTATCGAAATACCAGCGGGCCTGCAACGTGATGAAGACAAGGTCCTGGCGTATTGCCACAAATACTGGCTCAGGGTCGACGATCCCGCCTTCGAACGCATACTCTGGCTGTATTCCAAAAAATACAGTAGCCAGCATTTTGAAATCTTCAGGGCAATACAGACAGGGCGCCGCAAGAAGTATCAGGATGACGACATTCTATCGATGGTAGCTCAGATTATCGCCACCAGCTATACCTACACCGTTCAGGGCGACGTGTACATGCAGATGACCTGGCGTGTTATCAAGGCGAGCCTGTACGGCCAGGCGGCAGCTCAGCGGGCCATCACACGGCAGTCAGCGCAGTCAGCACTACCAGCTGAGCCCGCAAGAAAACCAGCCCCCAAGCTTGTTACAAGACGAGCAAAAAACCGTCGCGCACGCGCCAGACGCTCAGCCGCCGTAGCGGTCGCCTCTCACTCAGCTACAACGGCGAAGCCGACACGAGCCAAACCTGCACCAGTACCCGCTCTCAGGCCAACCGGATCTATCAGCGATAAGATCAAGCGGCTATCAGGCCGAGCTTACGACGTCTATCATGATATTTTCCTGTCATCAGTAAGAACGCATATCAGGGCGGTGCTGCAGAAGCACCGGGCAAAGCCAACCGGCGTCTTTGACGACAGCATCAATGAAGCGGAAAATATCGTCTACAGCTTTATAGAAGTAAACTATGCCAACGCGTACATGCGCTGGCAAGATTCAGAGCACCGTACCCGCGTGGCAGCTCTTGGATTCGACCTTGAAAGCCTGGATGATATAATAGAATTCTGCTACAGAAAAATCAGCTAGG
>JAFGUM010000425.1 GCA_016938515.1 Spirochaetales bacterium
CGCTTCTATGCGGTCAGAGTAGACGCGCGACAGCGACGCCTTGCCGGGAACGACGAGCGCCTGAATCTCCACCAGTATCGAGCGGGTGCCTTCCCAGGTAGCCGCGATCGCCGCGCCCGGAGGCGTCTCCCCGTCGCGCCGTACCAGAAACACCGACGACGGGTCCGACAATTCGACGAGCCCGCGCTCTGTCATCGTGAACAAGCCAACCTCGTCGGTAGACCCAAAGCGGTTTTTTGCGGAGCGCAGAAACCGTACGTCGGTCTCGCTCTGTTCAAACATCAGCACCACGTCTACCGTGTGCTCGGCGGCCTTTGGCCCGGCTATAAGACCATCCTTCGTAACGTGCGCGACCAGAAAACACGAGCTACCGTGCTCACGGGCCCAGTCGGAAAGCTCCAGCGCGCAGTATTTTACCTGGTTGGCGGTGCCGGGTACCGAACCCGCTTCAGAAGACGACAGCGTCTGCAAGGAGTCTACGACGAACAGCGCCGGTTTTACCCGGTCGAGGGTGGCGAGGGCTTCGGCCAGGTCGCCCGTGCAGAGCACCTCGAGGCCTTCGCGCCGTAACCCGAGCCTGTCAGCCCGCAGTCGCAACTGCGCGGCGCTCTCTTCCCCCGAAACGTACAGCACCCTTCCCTTGACCCCGGCGAGCGCGGCGATCTGCAGTAGCAGCGTACTCTTGCCGATGCCGGGTTCACCGCCTATCAGCACGCTCGAGCCGCGCATCACGCCACCACCAAGCACCCTGTCCACCTCGATCAGCCCAGAGGAGGTGCGGACACCGTCGGCGGGATCAACCGCGTCGAGAGGCACCGAAAACTTGGGCGCTGCGCCCGAACGACTCGTTTTTGCCGGAGCCGCGCTCTCGCGTAGCGTATTCCACTCGCCGCACGCGGGGCAACGGCCCAGCCACTTGGGTTCCCTATGGCCACATGCCGAGCACTCGTAGCCGGGTTTCTGCTGCTTCACCGCTTTAAAGCCCCGGCCAGGCGACGAGCCCGCCTCACAAGCCCAGATCCACGGCTATTTTGGCACGCGAAACAGCGAGCACCTCGGCCGTGGATACGCGTACGAGCCGCAGATACAGCTCATACTGGTCATCCCGCCTGAAGAGCGACGACGCAACGAGCACGTCGGCACCAAGCAGCTCGCCCACCTTTGCCGCGCTTCCCTCGTCTACCAGACCAGAAAGCTGCAGCTCCAGCTCGGCCAGTATTTTCTGAAAATCCTTGCGTTCAACGGGTTTCCAGCGTCCTATGGTTACCGATGCCATTGCCAGCCGCTCGCCAAAATACTCGGCGGTGGCCGCGATTCCGTCTCCCGAGACCGTTACCGGCAACACGACGCAGGGTGTATCAGCGGTTATCCTGTACGTCGAGTAGTCGGCCAGGTTGTCCAGCGCTTCGCCAAACAGCTTGTCAATCGTTTCGTCTCGGGCTTCGTCATCTACCTTCCGGGCGCTGTAATACTCTTCGTCCATCGAGAGCGGAGTATCCGACAGGTTTGAAACTTCTTCTTTAACGAAGCGTATGATTATTGCCTCGAGTTTGTCTGTCTGAAAATTCGCGCCCGTATGGTGGCTTACCGAACCTTCTGCGCCACCTTCCGATTCGCCACGCTCACCGTAGGTAAGAAATATGTACTTGGCGTTGGTAAGCTGGCTAACCTGCCGCAGCAGATACTCGCCTTCCAGCGGCAAGCCGCCCGTACCGATGGTATACAGTTTTATAGCCCTGGCGCGCGCGTCACTGGCGGCGTCTATGTACGTGTACTCGCGGCCATAATCGAGATGCGCCTCCGCATCGGTAACGACAAAACCCAGTCGTAAGCCGTCATCATTCCAGTCCATCGCGTTTACAGCGTCGTCCAGAGCCGATTCCAGATCTTCGGGACCATCCCCGCCGCCATCAGCCTGAACAGGATCGAGCGCCGCCCGGAACTCTCCAAGATCCGCGGTAAACGGAACAACCTTGGTTACGTACTCGTCTCCGCGATCCTTGTACAGCACGAGGCCAAAACGCAGCGCTGGTCGCGGTTTGAGCGCTCCCAGGTTATCGTGGATAATCTCCATCGTCGCCTTGAGCCGCTGTATCTCTTCTCCCATCGATCCGGTGGTATCCATGACAAACAGGATGTCGAGAGGCAGGGGCGTGGGTACCGAGCGAGGTTTCGCCAGGCGCAGCTCGACCACGCGCTCACCATCGCGTCGTACCTCCGCCCCGGCGGACATGGTTCCTGACTCCACGCGCACCGTATACGATGCCGCCTGGCTACCCAGCGCCGCCGGGTACAGCCTGTACGCACCATCGGAGCTCGTTAGCCCGGAGACGAGCGTCGTGCCCCCGGCGGCAATCGCTACTGCCGCGTTGGCAACCGGCTTTCCTGCAGAATCAAGCACCTTCAGCGTAATGCGCTCGCTTATATCGTAGGCGAAGTGTTCTACGTCACCATATTCTTTGAGGAAGTTGACGAAGTAGTTGAACTGCGCGTTGTCGTCAGAAAATCCAGCCTTGAGCCCGGAAGCGGATGGCACCTCCCTGTAATCGCCGCTCATAGACACGCTGGGCATCGCCTCCTTGGAGCTACCACGAGCCGGAGCGGGAGCCGGCGCGCCCGCCGGCGCGCCCGCTTCCATTTCTGCTGGCACCCCAGTCGCTGTAGCCAGGTCGCTATCGTCATCCATTTTTAGAACTGAATCCTCAGAACGCTCCTCGGAGCGTTTTTCGGGGACAGACCCGCCAACGCCCGTCGTATCCATACCCGCGCACGAAAAAAGAAGCACCACGGCCAGAATCACTACCGATACGAGCGCAGTTCGCTTCATGGGAACCCCCTTGCAACACTGAGAGAACGTACTAAAGAACCATAACCCGCTTTATGGTCTCTTTCTTGACGCCAAAGAGCCTCATGAATTCTTCTTCTGTAGAATACGTGGTGCCAGCTTTTGCGTTAAACACCTCGGCTAAGGCTCGAAGCTCTTCCGCGGAACCGGAAAACACCGCAGACGCGAACGCGGCCCTGAACAAGCCGGCTTCCGCGAGCGCCTTGGTATCAAGCTTGCCGTACTGGGCTTTGGCCTTACCATCGACTATGGCCGTTCCGCCATCATACCCTATGGTAAAGATGAAATCTTCCCTTGAAACCATCGATCCTCCCATAAAAAAGAGCCGGAAGCGCCCTGGTCTGGCTCCCGGCTCTATGCGCCAGCATTCGGATGGCGCTACAACAGGTTACGCGAGGCTAAAGCTGTCCTTGCCAGCGCCGCACATCGGGCACACCCAGTCTTCGGGTAGCGCCGCAAACGAGGTTCCGGCGGGAATCTTGCTGTCAGGATCGCCAACAGCCGGGTCGTAGATATAGCCGCAAACGTCGCAAATGTACTTTTCCATGTTTGTTCCTCCTTGAATTATACCGTGGCCTTCCAGAGGCCATGCAGGTTGCAGTACTCACGCACGACGACACTCGAGGCGTCAACGAGGAAAACAGCCTCGGGCTTGTCTCCCGGTGCGAGTTGCGCCCGGTACGACATGCCATCAGCGATAAGCTCTATCCACTCGATGTAGTGCTTCTCTTCCATCGGATGGGCTACAGCACCCACCGTGACGCGCCAGCCGCCGCTTACCTTTTCAACGACGGGAACGTGCTTTTCCTTGGCGCCGTCGCTGGTGTTCTCGTTCATGAGCTTCATGGGTTCACCGCAGCACACGAGTTCCCCACCACCGGCGTGGACGACCTCGACGATATTGCCGCACTTCTCGCACTTGTAGATCTGCAGATTCTCGATCATGTGTTCCTGCCTCCCTTACCAGTTTTCGCCGAGCTGCTCAAAGTAGCTCTGCGGATGAGCGCACGCGGGGCACGCCTTGGGCGCTTCCACGGCCTCGACTATATAGCCACAATTCAGACATCGCCATACCACCGGTTTGTCCCTCTTGAACACGATGCCGGCGTCTACGTTGGCCTTTAGTTCCTCATAGCGCTTTGCGTGCTGCTTTTCAGCCACCGCGATGGCTTCGAAAATGGTCGCGATGGAGTCAAACCCTTCGCTCCTCGCGGTTTTCGCAAAGTCTGGGTACATCGTCTGCCATTCGTAGTTCTCTCCGCCAGCGGCTTCAAGAAGGTTCTCAGAAGTCGTACCCACGGGGCCGGCGGGGAACGTGCCGGTAATGGTTATTTCTCCACCTTCCATGAGCTTGAACAGGCGCTTCGCGTGCTCCTTCTCCTGGCTCGCCGTCTCTTCGAAAATAGCGGCTATCTGCATAAAACCTTCATCACGAGCCTTGCTCGAAAAATAGGTGTAGCGATTCCTCGCCTGGGATTCCCCCGCAAACGCCGCCATGAGGTTCTTTTCAGTCTGGGTACCCTTAACGCTCTTCATGCCAGCTCCTCGTAAACCATGCTACGACACCCAACGGTGCCGAATCCGTGTCGCCATGGCGAAACGGACGCACCACCTTCGTCAGCCACGAGCATGAAGCAAAAAGGGGTGCCCGATGAAGTATAGCTGAATTCCTATGAGGAAGCAAACTCGAAGCGACAGTTTTGCCCGGCTCGTCACAGGCGGCAGTGCGCGGCGGCGCGTCAGTATCGCGGGAGGCACCATGACACACGACACAAACACCTACGAACGGGCCGCGGCCAGCTACATAGACGAACCGGATATACGCGAACGCCTGGCACAGGATGGACCGCCGTCCATAGCTGATTTCGAGCTGATCGCGGCAATTCTGGGTACAGGAGCGAGGGGCAAAGACGTGCGGGTGCTGGCCGCCGAGGTTCTAGCCCAGAGCGACTTCAGCGCGGGGGTTCCCGGCGTCGAAGCGCTGTCGGCCATACCCGGCCTCGGGCACGCCAGGGCGTGCCGGCTGGTCGCCGCGCTGGAACTGGGCAAGCGGTTCTACGGCGTTCGCGAACGGCGCGTCGGCGGCCCGGAGGACGCCTGGCAGCTCGTGCGCCACTTTGACGACCGCAAGCAGGAGCGATTCCTCTGCTGCACGCTCAACGGGGCGCACGACGTCATCGCCGTGCGCGTCGTTACCGTGGGCCTCGTCAACCGCACCATCGTCCACCCCCGGGAAATTTTCTCGGAAGCCGTGGCTGATAGAGCCTGCGCCATCCTGGTGGCCCACAACCACCCCTCGGGCAGGCTGGATCCATCACCGGAAGATCGCGAGATAACGGAGCGCCTCAAGGAAGCCGGTACGATACTGGGCATCCCCCTCCTCGACCACATCATATTCTCCCACGCGGGCTATACGAGCATGGTCGAGTCGGGAGAACTCACGATCGACAAGAGCTGAGCGCGGCTCTTAGTCCGCGATCGGCTGGATCACGTGGTACAGTCCAACGTGACGCTTGTCCAGGATGGCGTTGTGCGCGCGCAGGCGGATCGAGTTTAGCCTGATGAAACCGCGCGCGTCGGTCTGGTCGTAGCCGCCGGCTATGTCCATGCTGCCCAGCGCCTGGTCGTACAGCGACGTCGGTGACGATCGCGCCACGGCCATCACGTTGCCCTTGTACAGAGCCAGCGTTACCCTGCCGTCTATGGCTTCCTGCGACTGGTTGAAGGCGGCCATCAGGAAGTCCATCTCGGGCGCGAACCAGAAGCCGTTGTACACGTACTCGGCAAACTTCGGTTCGAGCATCTGCTTGAGGTGCATCACCTCTTTGTCCATCGCGATGCCCTCGATGTCGCGGTGCGCCGTCCACAGTATTGTCGCGCCCGGCGTTTCGTACACGCCGCGCGACTTAATGCCAACGAAGCGGTTTTCGACCATGTCGATGCGGCCGATGCCGTTGGCGCGGCCGAGCTCGTTCAGGTACTCGAACATGGCCAGCGCGCCGGTTACCTTCTTGCCGGAACCCAGGTTGGTTACCGACACCGGCAAGCCGTCCTTGAACTCTATTTCGATGGTCGTCTCGGCGTCGGGCGCGGCCTGCGGCGATACCGACCTGTTGTATATGTCCTCGGTCGCGCGGCTTGCCGGGTCTTCCAGGATGCCGGCTTCGTGGCTGATGTGCATCAGGTTTTCGTCTTCGCTGTATGGCTTTTTAATTGTGGCGCTCACCGGTATGCCGTTCTCTTCGGCGTACCTGAGCATATCGGTCCGGCCGGTGAACTGGGCCAGGAACTCGGGATCCTTCCACGGGGAAATAACCTGTATCGCGGGCGCGACGGCAGCGTAGGTCAGCTCGAAGCGGACCTGGTCGTTACCCTTGCCCGTCGCCCCGTGCGCCACGAACTCGGCCCCTTCCTGCTGCGCGATCTTGGCCTGGTACTTGGCGATGAGCGGCCTGGCCAGCGACGTGCCGAGCAGGTAGCGGTTTTCGTATACCGCGTTGGCCTTGAGCGCCTGGAAAATATATCCAATGACTAATTCTTCGCGAAGATCCTCGAGATACACCTTCGAAGCGCCTATCTTGAGCGCCTTGGCGCGCGCCGCCTCGAAGTCTTCCTGCTGACCGACGTTGGCAAGAAAGCAGACTACTTCGTAGCCCTTGTTGAGCAGCCACTTGAGGATAACGGAGGTATCGAGCCCCCCGGAATACGCCAGAACGACTTTGGTTCCCATCGAACAACTCCTCCTGATGCACCGACGCCGTCCCGGATTAACCGTTCCAGCCCCGCCAGTGTTTCTTTATGCAGAATATATGCAATGGGGATGCATAGTCAATCGGAGGTCCGCGCCGGCTGACGCCGCTGTTGCCGTACCGGCTGATGCTTCAGTCCGCGCTACCCTCTCGCACCAGGTATATCGCCGGCAGGCTAATCATGGTAACTATGCCCTTGACGATGACGTTGAACCAGAATATCTGCCAGACCTCTGCCGCCGGCATGCCAAAACCCAGCCCAAACGCCAGCCACGAAAAAATCAGGCTGTCTACCGGCACGCTCGCCGCGTTGGAAACGAGCACTCGCACCCACTGGAATCGCGTCGTCACCTTGGTCGTCCACAGATGGTAAACCTCAGTGTCTATAAGCTCACTTACGATTTCAGCGAGTATGCTCGCGATGACGATGGTCCATGCCGGCGCAAGCACTCGCGCGAACGCGTCATTCGTCGTCACCCCGGCGCCTTCCCAGAGGGCCCAGGACGCATCCGGGGGCAACAAGCTGACAAGCCAGAAATAGCCGGCCATCACCAGGTTGATGGCGGCGGCCAGCAGGATGGTCGCACGGGCCGCCCCCTTGCCAAGACGCTTGTGGATCATGTCCCTGATCGTAAAGGTTATGGGGTACACAAAGGTGCCGGCGTCCACCGCCCACCCGGCCAGACTGGCGATCTTGAGGCTGCCAATATCAGCAAGCATCTGCGCTGCAACGTACGAGCCAACGAGAACTATGACCCCTGTGGCAATGGAACCGGCGGGAGTCCGTGATGCGCTCACTTGCTGCCGCTCCCCTTCGCCTTTCCGGCATCGACAACCGGCTCCGTATGGCTTTTCTCACGGGGTTTACCAAAGATTCCCTTGAGCATTTCACTCATGACATTTTTCCTCTGAGCGATTCGAACTCCGGTAAACGAGGAAACATCTTTGTCAGTTCCGGCGCAGAGCATTACGTCATCCAGGGCAAGTTTGTACTTAGGCTCGAAATACTCGTAATCGTCGCTGTTGTCCTTGCGGATGGCAACCACGTTTATGCCCTTGGTCTTCCTGAAATTGGCTTCGATCAACGTGCGACCGACGTACTCGTTAGGCACCTTGAGCTCTGCCAGCACAAGGCTGGGACTGATCGCCATAAACGAGAATAATGAACTTGATACGAGCATGGGTACTATCTTGGTAGCAGCTTCAAGAGCGGGATACACGATCCTGGTAGCCCCGACGATCTTCAGTATTTCACCTCGCTCCTCTGTATCAGCCCGTACAATTATCTGACGCGCACCCAGATTTTTAAGGGCGTTGGTAACGACGATGGCCGCTTCCATATTGTTGCCCACGTCTACAACCGCGACGTCTATGGCTTCCGGGATGATGCGCTCGATGGCTTCTCTGCTCAGCGCGTCAGCAATGTAGGATTTGTCCGCCAAATCCTTGCACTTCTCCACCACGGCCTTGTCACGATCGATGATTATGATCTGATCCGTCGCCTCAGACAGCTTCTCCAGAACCCGATACCCGAAGCTACCGAGCCCTACGATTGCGTATTGTCTAGCCATTATATCTCCTCTTACCCCAACAGCAGGTTTTCACGCGGGTATTCCGCAAAGCGCTCAACTCTATTCAGCGAACGCGACAACGCCATCGCGAACAGCCCCACCCTGCCTACGAACATGGTGGCGATCAGGATCAGCTTGGCAGCAACGCCGAGTTGCGCGGTAATGCCCCGGGATAATCCCACTGTTCCAAACGCGGATACGGTCTCGAACAGAAGATCGACGAAGCCAAGCGCGTCTCCTTCGGCCAGCAGCATGCCTACAAATGCCATGCCGATTATAAAAACAGCTTTGGCCAGCACCGAAAACGCCCGCACCACAGAACTAGCCGCCAAAACCCCGCCGTTAAAACTTATGGAACCATCGTCTTCATGGCCCTTGAAAGCCGACGCGAAAGCCATGAAGATGGTGGTCGTCTTGACGCCACCAGCGGTAGAGCCAGGAGCTCCCCCAACAAACATCAGAAAGATAACAAAGGCTACCGAAGGCAAACTCAGCAACGACTGCGACACGGTATCAAAGCCCGCCGTCCTGGGCGTAACAGACTGGAATAGCGCTGCCATTATTTTTTTCGGGACGGAGAACCCTGCATAAGCCCGTTCTGCCTCTATCGC
>JAFGUM010000426.1 GCA_016938515.1 Spirochaetales bacterium
AGCATGACGCTGTCGGCGATGAAGGACTGGATGCCGCGCAAGGTGCGCATGATCATCCAGGTCGTCGTCATGTCGTTCTACGTGATACTCCTCGACATCCTGCTGCGCGCGTACCTGCCGGATGTGTCGAAGCAGCTCGGGCCCTACGTCGGCCTCATCATCACGAACTGCATCCTGATGGGCCGTGCCGAAGCGTATGCGGCCGCCAACAAGCCCTTCCTGTCGTTCTGGGACGGGCTGACGAGCGGGCTCGGCTACATGGCCGTACTCGTGGTCATCTCGGTACTGCGCGAACTGCTCGGCTTTGGTACGCTGCTCGGCGTGAGGATCATGCCCGAGGGCTTCGTGCCGTGGACCATCATGATAATGGCGCCGAGCGCGTTCTTCTTCGTGGCCATGGTAATGTGGTGGGCCAAGACGGTGCAGGCGCAGGGCAAGGTGGGTAAAAGCCCTGCTGCGGCCGCGACCAAGGAGGCTGGCAAATGACTCCCCTCGTCAATCCCATAACGCTGTTCTTTGCCTCGATCTTCACGAGCAACATACTGTTGTCAAACTTCCTGGGCATGTGCTCGTTCATATCAATCTCAAAGGAGTGGAAGAGCTCCTTTGGCCTGGGTATGGCGGTAACGGTTGTGATGACCATCACCACGGCGATCAACTGGCTCGTCCTCGAGTACGTCATCGTACCGCTCGGGCTTGAGTACCTGTCGTTCATCGTGTTCATCGTGGTGATCGCGGCGACGGTTCAAGTGCTCGAGATGGTCATAGACCGCGCCAGCCCCGCGCTGTACATGAGCCTGGGCATCTTCCTGCCGCTCATTACCGTCAACTGCGCCATCCTCGGCGCCATCCTGTTCATGCAGATACGCGACTACAACTTCATCCAGTCAATCGCGTTCGGCGCGGGTTCGGGCTTCGGATGGTGGTTGGCCATCTTGCTCTTGGCGGCGATCCGGGAGCGCATCGACAAGAACCCGGTGCCGGCCGGGCTCAAGGGCGCTGGCATTACAATGATAACAATCGGGTTCATGGCGATGGCCTTCATAGGCTTTTCCGGCATGATAGCGGTGCAGTAAGGAGGCGGGTATGAACCACATCATCCTGGGACCGCTCGTCGTCGCCAGCGCGGCCGCGGTGCTCGCGCTCGTCATAGCCCTCGTCGACCGCGTCGTCAACAACTACGGCGAGGTAACGATAGACATCAACCACGGCAAAAAACAGTTCAAGGTACAGGGCGGCTCAGCCCTCCTCGGGACGCTCGCGTCCCAGGGCTTGTTCGTACCGTCAGCCTGCGGGGGCCGCGGCTCGTGCGGTGCGTGCAAGGTACGCGTGCTCTCCGACGTCGGCCCCGTGCTACCTACAGAAACGCCGTACCTCAACCCGCAGGAACTGGCCAACAGCGTCCGGCTGTCATGCCAGGTCAAGCTTAAAAAAGATATAGCGATAGAACTGCCAGAAGAGTTGTTCAGCGTTAAAAAGTACAAAGCTACGGTACAGTCGATACGGGACGTCACGTACGACATCAAGGAAACGGTCTTCCGCCTCGACAACCCGGGCGTCATCGAGTTTACCGCAGGGCAGTACGTACAGATAGTCGTGCCGCCCTACGGCGAGATACAGGAACCCGTACAGCGTGCGTACTCGATGTCGTCGAACCCGAGTGACACGGGTATAGTCGAACTGCTCATCAGGCTCGTACCCGGGGGAATTGCCACCACATACGTGCACAAGTTCCTCAAGGAGGGTGACACGGTGGAACTCGTCGGCCCCTTTGGCGAGTTCCGCGTACACGACACACCCGCCGCCATGGTCTGCGTCGCGGGCGGCTCTGGCATGGCGCCGTTCAAGAGTATGCTCTACGACATGAAGCAGCGCGACGCGTTCCCGGAGAAGGAGATCTGGTACTTCTTCGGTGCCAGAACGACGCGCGACACGTTCTACCTGGACGAGCTACGGGAACTATCGGCCTCATGGCCGCGGTTTCACTTCGTTCCAGCGCTATCCGAGCCCAAACCGGAAGAGAACTGGCAGGGTGATACGGGCCTCATCACCGACGTGCTCGAGCGATACATACAGGAGAAGATTGGCAAGGACAAGGGACTGGAAGGCTATCTGTGCGGAAGCCCGGGCATGATAAACGCCTGCGTCGCCGTTATGACCAGGAACGGCATAGCCGAATCCGACATCTACTACGACAAGTTTGCATAAAACCAATGGTTCTGTGGTAATAAAACGACTATAACGCCAGCGGAGGGTATATGAGGAACACGCAAGCAGAACGGAACGCCCACGAGCGCATGTCCCCGGGCGTCATTACGGCGCAGGGGTTTTTAGGTACCGATACAAGGAGCCTGGCTGATATCGTGGAGGCCGACGTCGAAGAGTTCCGAAGGCTCGACATAGACCCCGACGACGCCGCGGCCTTTCTGGAACGCCTGCGCGACGAAGGCCAGCGCGGCCTTGGTGAACCCACGGGCGTAGGCGACCACCTTGTAGTAACGGTGGGAGACGCCAGGGGCTTG
>JAFGUM010000427.1 GCA_016938515.1 Spirochaetales bacterium
GACCTTGTCAAAACCGCGGAATGCCGGTACTGTAGAATCCAGGTTCGTGATGATGGAAGCGGGATCCCCGCGGAAGACAAAGACAGGATATTTTCACCGTATTTTACGACAAAACCGGGAGGTACCGGTCTGGGACTAGCCATAGTCGAGCATATCATAGCCGCTCACGGTGGCAAAATCCGCTTCGATTCCAGCGAAGGCGCTGGAACCGTTTTCTATATGGACATTCCGGCGGACAGCGCGGATACCACGACGGGTAGTCAAGGAAGTCAGGCATGGGCGCCATCCTCGTAATAGACGACGAACCCGGCATCCGGGCCACCGTACAAGACATCCTCGAAGATGAAGGCTATCACGCCCTGACCGCGGAAGACGGCATCGCGGGTCTTGATACACTCAGACGGGAAAGCGTAGACGTCGTCATCCTCGACGTATGGCTGCCCAGGATGGGCGGCATAGACGTGCTCAAGGCCATCAGGACGGAGCACCCGGCGGTTGAAACCATAGTCGTATCAGGACACGCTACCATCGACATGGCCGTTGACGCGGTCAAGCTCGGCGCCTTTGACTTTATCGAGAAGCCCCTGTCTATCGAACGGCTCGTTACTGCGGTGCGGAACGCCAGAGCCTTGTCCGACCTGCGCCTTGAAAACGCCAGGCTCAAGCGCTCAGGCGTTGAAAGCGACGATATCATAGGTACGTCGGAGGCAATGACCCGCATTCGCGAGCTTCTGGAGCAGAGCGCCCGTTCCGACGCCAGGGTGCTCATCACCGGTGAGAATGGTACCGGCAAGGAGCTCGCCGCGCGTCGTATCCACGAACTTTCAGAACGCTCTCAGGGGCCGTTCGTGGCCGTGAACTGCGCGGCCATGCCAGATACGCTCATAGAGAGCGAGTTGTTCGGGCACGAGAAGGGCTCGTTTACCGACGCCGTGGCTCGTCGCAAGGGCAAGTTCGAAACCGCGCATACCGGCACGCTCTTCCTGGATGAAATAGCGGATATGTCCCTGTCGGCTCAGTCAAAAGTGCTGCGAGCCATCCAGGAGATGCGCTTTGAGCGCCTGGGCGGAGAAAAGACCCTGGAAGTCGACGTCCGCGTCATAGCCGCGACCAACAAGGACCTCAAGCAGGAAATTGCGTCCGGGAGGTTTCGCGAAGACCTGTTCTTCCGGCTCAACGTCATACCGATTCGCATGCCGGCTTTGCGGGAGCGTCCTGAAGACATAGCCGAGCTGGCAAAATTCTTCCTGTCGCGACTGCCTGGAGGCACGGCTCGACGATTGTCCGCCGGCGCACTCGACGTGCTCGGCTCGTACGAATGGCCAGGCAACGTCCGCGAGCTCAAGAATTTTATGGAACGAGTCTCGGTGATGAGCGACGAAGCCGAAATATCCGCTGAAACAGTCGGGCACTTTATCACCAAAACGGGGGAACATCCCGTTGAACAGGCTCCAGACCGCCTTGAAGCCCTCGTCGGATTGAAGCTCTCAGCGGCACGGGAAGCTTTTGAGCGACGATATCTTATACACAATCTGGGAAAACACGGCTATAATATACCCAGAAC
>JAFGUM010000428.1 GCA_016938515.1 Spirochaetales bacterium
ACCTGGAAGCAAAGCGGACCGCTCGAAGCGGCCGCAAGCCGTCTTCGGTAAACCGCTCGACAGGATCACCGATCGCCCGCACTATTCGCGCGGCGAGGTCACGCAGCCCTCCGTTGGGGTCAACGACGCATTCCGTCTCGGGGTCAACTGCGAGTCCGTTGATGGTAAAATCCCTGCGGGACAAATCCGCCATCAAATCAGAAGTAAACTGGACTGACTCAGGTCTACGTCCGTCTTTGTACTCTCCTTCGACTCGAAACGTAGTGGTTTCAACCGAATGGCCCCTGTAGCGTACCGTTACGGTACCGTGCTGGAGACCGGTTGGAATTACCGATCGAAAAAGCGTACGCACCTCTTCGGGTTTTGCGTCTGTAGCCGCATCCCAATCATGTACGGGTAATCCTAGCAAGCTGTCGCGCACAGCGCCGCCTACGAAGTAACACGCAAAACCCGCGGCGGAAAACACACGGGCGAATTCTTTGAGGTCTTGGGGTACGGTTATGGTTTTGGTCATCTACAACGCCTATCTAATGAACATGGCATCACCATAAGAAAAAAACCGATATCGCTGTTCAACGGCTTCTTCGTAGGCCGCGAGGATTCTCTCGCGCCCCGCAAAGGCAGATACGAGCATCAGCAGCGTCGATTCTGGGGTGTGAAAATTGGTAAACATCGCATCTACGACATTAAAGCGGTACCCTGGATAGATAAAAATGCTGGTCGCGCCATCGCCGCTGGCTACACAGTGGCCATCCCATGCGCTTTCCAGCGTCCTGACGCTCGTAGTGCCAACGGCGATAACGGGTCGCTTATCCGCTTTGGCGGCATTTATCGCTTCTGCCGTCTGCACGGGTACGGTGTAGTGTTCTACGTGCATGCGATGTTCCTCGATACTGGCGCTACGTACCGGTAAAAAGGTGCCCAGACCCACGTGTAGCGTGACGAAGCGCACCTCAACCCCCGCAGCGACAAGACTGTCCAGTATGGTGGTGGTAAAATGCAGCCCCGCTGTTGGGGCTGCCGCCGACCCCTGTTCGCGAGCGTATATCGTCTGGTATCGCTCCGCGTCGGCGGGAACGCTTGCCCTGCGTATGTATGGCGGCAGAGGCGGGTGGCCGTTTCGTTCCAGGTACTCGTCATCAAGCTCAATGGAAAATGACAGCAATCTTTCGTCTGCCCTGGCTTCAATCACGTCGGCGGTAACACCTTCAGGGAGGTCAAGGCGGCGGCCTGGTTTAAGCTTGGCCATTCTCGTCGTCATAGCCGCCCACAATCGAGGGCCCTCCCGACGTAGCAGCAAAACCTCTACTTTGCCGCCGCCCGAACTGGCTCCAAACAGTCTGGCACGTCTCACCCTTGAGTCGTTGAACACCATGACAGCGCCAGCCGGCACGAACGAAGCGATATCCGCTACTTTGCTATGCGTCAGGGATCCGCTCGTCCTGTCGAGTACGAGAAGCCTGGAAGCTCCGCGTTCTGCGGTAGGTTCCTGTGCGATGAGTTCATCGGGTACGTTAAAACTGAAATCCGTCGTCAGCATGGTTGTTTCTGATTCCCAGGTGTTCGTAAGCCAAAGGGGTTGCTACCCGGCCTCGCGGTGTGCGCATGATGAAGCCAGACTGTATTAGAAACGGCTCCAGATAATCTTCCAGCGTTTCAATGCTCTCGCTCGTTGAAACAGCAAGCGTTTCCGCGCCAACCGGACCGCCTCCAAACTTTTCTATTATGGCTGCGAGCACATCCCGGTCGTGCCGCTCAAGCCCGTATCGGTCTACTTCGAGCCTGGCAAGGCCGTCAGCAACGACACGGGCGCTGATTGTAGACGAGCCTGCAACCTGCGCGAAGTCTCGCATGCGACGAAGCAGTCTATTGGCGACGCGTGGTGTGCCTCGGGAAGCCTGCGCGAGCGCGTCTGCGGCATCGTCGTCTACAGTCGTTCCCAGGATGCCAGCAGAACGCCTGAGAATGGCCATGGTGTCGGTTTTGTCATAGAACCCGAGGCGGATGCTAATGCCAAAACGGCTGACGAGAGGGCTCCCCACCATGCCGGCTCTCGTCGTCGCGCCAACGAGCGTGAACGGTGGAAGCGGGATGCGAAGCGTTCTCGCCGCCGGCCCTTGGCCTATGATAAAATCAAGTTCTCCGTCTTCCATGGCCATATACAGCATTTCTTCTATAGCGGGCTTGAGACGGTGAATCTCATCGATAAAAAATACCGATCGGGGAGAAAGCGTGGTGAGTACGCCGGCTAGATCTTTGGGCTTTTCCAGCGCAGGAGCGCTCGTAACCTTGAAATCGACACCAAGTTCCCTCGCGACAATGCCCGCAAGCGTCGTCTTGCCCAGCCCTGGCGGTCCCATAAGAAACACATGATCAAGAGCGTCACCCCTGGCAAGCGCGGCTTCTATAAAAACCGCCAGGTTTGCCTTTACTGAAGCTTGCCCCAGAAACTCGGCGAGGCGTTTTGGACGCAACGCGTTTTCACGCTCATCTTCAACCGGATCGAAGGCGCTGGACACCACGCTCGCGGATCGAGAGTCGCTCATGACGCGCTCATCTCCACTATTGCGCGGCGAAACAGTTCGCGCTCGCGCTCAGTTGGTGATTCAGGAAGCCCTTCTAGAGAATCAAGCCTGTTGAGCGCTTCCAGAACGCGGCGCCTATCGTATCCCATGTCAACGAGAGCCCTGACGATGTCTTCGTGCGGCCCCATCTGGGTTTTTACTGGCGCTTGCATGACCGATGGCAGCTTGCCTTTCAAAGAAAACACAAGCTTTTGAGCGGTTTTCTTTCCAAGACCAGGGATGGCTTCCAGCCGCGCCAGATCCTCTGTTTCCAGCGCGCGTTCAAGCTCATCGGCGCCTATGCCGCCAAGTATGCGCAACGCCTGCCTGGGCCCGATGCCGTCTACGCTCATCAGCTCCACGAAGACTGAGCGCTCATCTTCGGAAATAAAGCCGTAGAGGCGCATCTGGTCTTCGCGATGCAAAAGCCAGCACAGGGCGCGGGTATCGTCTCCGAGCCTGCCAAACGCGTCTACAGAACGAGCAGGTACGAGGAACTCCCACTCTACTCCGTTGTTGTCTATACGTATGGTATCGCCGCCCTTGTAGCAGAGCGTCCCGCGAATGGCGTTGAACATGAGCGGATTATAGCCGCCCCGCGCGAATCGCATCAACAGCGATAGACCTGATCGGCCTGTTCTGGCAGTGACACAGCGCGACCGCCAGAGCATCAGCGGCGTGGTCGGGTTTTGGGGTGTCGGATAATCCCAGAACAAGCCTTACAAAGGACTGTACGTCGGCTTTATCCGCGCGCCCTGAGCCCGTTGCCGCCTTTTTTACGTCCATGGGACCATATTCGTGCATCAGAAGGCCTGAGTCGTGGCATGCCAGCCGTAACACTCCCCGAGCTTCTGCTACACCAAGAGCGCTTGATACGTTACGGGAAAAGTACAGTGCTTCCATCGCTGCATCATCGGGCTCAAATTCGGTTATAACGCGCAAGATTCCATCACGCAGTATGGCAAGGCGCAGAGCGGCGTCATCGCCAGCGGATGTCCGTAGGCACCCGTGCCCCCTGTATACGACACGGGCGCTGTCGAGATCGACGACGCCCCATCCTACGGCCGCGAGGCCTGGGTCTATGCCGAGGACGCGGATGATACCGGTCCGTCGCTTCACGCTACTCCTCTGTTTCCTCGGGTAGTTCAGCGTTGTGATACACGCTCTGCACGTCGTCGCTTTCTTCCAGTTTGTCGATAAGTTTTTGGATTTTGGGACCGGAGTCCTTGTCCGCGCTTACGTATGACTCGGGAACCATGGAAATTTCGGCACCATCGGTCTCCATGTCAGCGGCTGTAATGGCGTTGAGCACCGTTTCAAAGTTCTCGGGCGTCGTATACACTACGATTTCGCCATCTTCGTTGATTATGTCGTCAGCTCCGGATTCAAGGGCGATTTCCATCACCTTATCTTCAGCGAAGCGCTCTCCATCCAGGGAGATAACGCCCTTGCGCGCGAACAGGCGTAATACCGCGTTTGACGTAGCGAGCGAACCACCAGAACGCGTTAGTATGTTGCGAACCTCGGCAGCCGCGCGGTTCTTGTTATCGGTGAGCACCTCTATGAGAATTGCCACGCCACCTGGAGCGTACGCTTCGTATACGAGTTCTTCGTATATGGCGTTGCCCAGCTCACCGGTGCCTTTCTTGATGGCCCGCTCTATGTTGTCCTTGGGCATATTGGCTGCGCGTGCTTTTAGAACCGCTGTTCTGAGGCGCGCGTTTGTATCAGGATCGCCACCGCCCATTCGAGCCGCGATTGAAATTTCCTTGATGAGCTTGGTGAACATCTGACCGCGCTTGGCGTCCAGAGCTCCCTTCTTGTGCTTGATGGTCGCCCATTTGCTGTGGCCTGACATTGTATCTCCTTGCCGTTTGGTATGCTCTAGGTCTGACGGCTGGCTTATGTACGATGCGTGCTGGCCAGAGAATCCAGCGTCGATGGTGGCTGTGGTGCCGGGTGATCGACGGGGCAGCGACGCATCGTGCTACCATTCGCTCTATTCGACCGTAAATGTACCATGCGGCGCGATTTACTGTCAACAATTCGTCTAAACGGCGAATTCAGAGCAGGAAACGTAATAAACCGAGAAAATTTCAAAAGTAATGGACTCAATGAGTGTGTCGTTCGTTTACAAGGCTGGAATCAAGCGTCTCAAGGTGAATCCTGAACGCGAAAACGCGCTACTTGGAGACTGGAATCCTGTTCTTCTTGACGCCATCCTGCACAAGTTCAACGCACATCGTATCGTACCACGCAAAATCAAAGGGATTCTTTGATCGCACGGTAGACTTGGTCGCCGCTTCGAGATCATCGTGACACGATTCGCATAGATCGTACTCCCGCATGGTAAAAATGGTCCTGGCGGGTATTGGATCGCTTATCTCTTTTTTGCAGACATCGCAGAATACGTGCTTCATAGTTCTCTCCTCGATTGCTGTCGATACGGACGATTCTATAGTATCGCTCGTGGATTGTCGAGTCTAAAGAGAGAGCAAGAACTGGTGCAATCAAAGGCGGCGTATATGAGTGGCTCCTTCTTTACCGTTGGTACTAGGACTTATGGATCTGGCAGGGTGATGATCGTAGCAGAAATAGGCACGGCACACGGCGGGTCCCTTCAAAAAGCTGGTGAGCTTATCAGTGCGGCAGTAGACGCCGGTGC
>JAFGUM010000429.1 GCA_016938515.1 Spirochaetales bacterium
CGCTTGCGTTTGCTTTGCAAACTCTGCGCCCAATCGCGGATTCAAGGAAGCTCTTTCAAAATGCATCTGCATTTTGAAAGACCCTCTCTGTGTGGAACATGAATTACAGGCTTGGTGGAGCTAACGTGAGGAGCAGAACATGGGCATAGTTGAAATGGCGCGTGGTTACAGTGACTACGCGATACGGATGCGGCGGGAGTTCCACATGCACCCGGAACCCAGCATGAAAGAGTTTGAAACCCAGAAGCGCATCATGGCCGAGCTCGATTCGATAGGCATCCCGTACGTACCCGCCGGCGGTACGGGTGTCGTGGCGACTATCCGGGGAGGAAAGCCCGGCAAAACCGTAGCCCTGCGGGCGGACATAGACGCGCTCGAATTGGCCGAGGAGAACGACGTTGCGTACAAATCTACCGTGAATGGCATGATGCACGCGTGCGGGCACGACGGCCACGCGGCCAGTCTCCTCGCGGCGGCAAAAATACTCACGGAGTTGTCCCCAGAGCTTGTTGGTACGGTAAAACTGATTTTTCAGCCGGGCGAGGAAAACGGGCAAGGCGCTTTCGCTGTTATAAGCAGCGGTACGCTGGACGACGTTGACGCGTTCTTCGGCTTGCACCTGTGGAACTACATTGAAGCCGGAGCGGTGTCAGTCGAGGCGGGGCCGCGCATGGCCTCGGCCGGCGTTTTTTCCATAACAATACAAGGCAAAGGCGGACACGGCTCGATGCCCGACCAGGGGGTGGACGCGGCTCTCGTCGGGGCGGCGACGCTGATGAACCTGCAGTCGGTGGTCAGCCGCGAGATAAGCCCGCTCGACCCAGCCGTGCTCAGCATTGGCGTGTTCAGGGCGGGTACCAGGTTCAACGTGCTGGCGGGAGAGGCTTACCTCGAAGGAACCACCCGCTGCTTCAGCCCGATAGTCAACAGTACGTTCAAAGAAAGAATCCAGCGCGTCGTTGACAGCACCGCCAGCGCGTACCGCGCCGAGGCGGTGCTGGACTACAAGGACATGGTTCAGCCCACCATCAACGACCCGGCGTTGTCCGAGGTGGCGCGTCGGGCTGTAGAAGCGTATGTGGGGGCTGACCGGATAGTAACCGTAGAAAAAACGACCGGGGGTGAGGATTTTTC
>JAFGUM010000430.1 GCA_016938515.1 Spirochaetales bacterium
GCCTTCAATGGCGGTGATCGACGCGCCGTTGCCGAGGTGGCAGGTGATGAGGTTGGTGTTCTCCGCCTTGCGCCCGAGTAGTTCTAGAGCGCGCGCGGCCACGTAGCGGTGGCTGGTGCCGTGAAACCCGTAGCGACGTATGCGGTACTTGTCGTACAGCTCCCGCGGCAGGCCGTACAGGTACGCCGTGGGAGACATGGTCTGGTGAAAAGCAGTATCAAAGACGCCCACCTGGGGGACGCCCGGCCAGAGAGCCTGGGCTTCGTAGATGCCCGTCAGGTTGGCGGGGTTGTGCAGGGGAGCCAGCTCTATGTTGTCCTTGAGCGCGCTTATGACGTCTTCGTCTATTCTAACGGAGCACGCGAAGCGTTCCCCTCCGTGTACGACGCGGTGGCTTATGGCGTCGATTTCTTCAAGCGCTCCCAGAATACCTTTATCGCGGTCGACGAGGGCTTGCCCGACGCGAAGCATCGCGTGTTTATGGTCGGGGAACACCTCGTCTACCCTGATGGCCCCTTTGGGAGATGTCTGGGTTAAAAATCCCTTTGCCTCGCCGATACGCTCGACGCTGCCTTTCCCGAGGCTGGTTTTTTCAGGCATGGAGAATACCTCGTATTTAAGCGAGGAACTGCCGCTGTTGAGTACCAGAATTTTTCGTGCATCGTTGCTGGACATGTATCATCAACCCTTCCTCCGGCTTATCTCTGCCGGCGCATTGATAATAGAACGGCTCCGTCGATTCGGCAATCGATAATTTCAGCTCAACTTGTCGTGGAACCAGCTTGGCTTGACGCTCGCTGGTGGTCGGTCTATGGTAAGCCATTTCCCGGAGGATGACATGGGCACACGCATTATAGGAGATCGCTACGACAGCCCCGAAGGCATAAGGCGCCACTGGATGGAGTACGCCCTGCTCGGTACGAGGTGGAGCCCGTACTTCAGGTTTTTTGGCGTGATGTTCCGCTCGCGGGTTCTGGCGGTACGCGGAGCCTACGACGACGAAGCGTGGTCGGACAGTTCTATGGAAGTACTAGCTAAACTGGAAGGCTGCGGAGCCCGTTTTCACATATCCGGGCTTGAACACGTTCGTGCCCTGCAGGGACCCGCCGTATTCGTGGCCAACCACATGAGCACCTTCGAGACGCTGCTGCTGCCGGGTCTCATAAACCCGATACGGCCCTGCACCTTCGTCGTAAAGGAAAAGCTGCTGCACGGCCTCGTCTGGGGGCCAATAATGCGGGCCCGCGCCCCCATCGCCGTTACGCGTACAGACCCGCGCAAAGACCTTGAAACCGTGCTTTCAGAAGGAGCCCGTCTCCTCGGCAGCGGCAGATCCATCATCATATTTCCGCAAGGCACGCGTAAAAACGTCTGGAACCGCGCCGAGTTCAACAGTCTTGGCGCCAAGCTGGCGTCCAGAACCGGCGTTCCCCTCGTACCGGTGGCGATCAAGACCGACTACTGGGGCAACTCCCCGTTATTCCGTGGTTTTGGCCCCGTGCACCGAGACAGGCCGGTAATGATCGAATTCGCGCAGTCTATGCCGGTGAGTGGTCGTGGTAAAACCGAGCACGACGCGTGCCTCGATTTTATAGAAGACAGGCTGCGTTCCTGGGGTGCCGCGGTAACCGCCCCAGAAGCTGTTCCAGCCAGCGTTCCGGTATCCGCCTCATCCTGATGACCGCCAGTTCGCTGGTTCTGCTGTCCTGTTTTTCTGTTCATCGTGCTATACTTGTCCGTAGAACATAGCGTTCAAACAAAAAGTAGCCGTGCATGGATTATCACCAGCCCACGGCGGGGAGTGCCATGATGCGCAACC
>JAFGUM010000431.1 GCA_016938515.1 Spirochaetales bacterium
GCGGCGCTTGCCGAATTTCGACCTGGAACGATCAGATAATCCGGCGATCAGCGGATCGGTTATGGCATCGAATAGTCGCCCCAGCGCAAACACGAGGCCGATGACCGTAAGCCCGAACAGGACCGACGTGCCCGACCGGATAAGCGGCACGACGTTTTCCTGTACGATGAATGGGCCGAATTCTATGCCAGGAGGGGGCAGATAGAAATATACCAGCTTGGAGCCGACGGCGAAGCTGGCCAGTGACCAGCCGAACTGGCCGAGCGCGTACATCCATTTACGCCATAGGGGTAAGGAGAGCATAGTCGTTGTCATCGGTTTTCCTTTGTGTAGTTCATCGAACCTTGTGTCTCGGCTAAAAACGCTACCACAGAACGTATGGTTGTAGTCCTCTACTGCTTGTGGCAGTAGAGGTTGTTGAGCAGGCACAAGCTTCGATGTACTAGGATAGTTTTCACTGAGAAACTAAAGCAGTGTACGACGAAGCTCTATCGTCGGCAAGTAAAATTGTGAGAAATCAGCGGCAAAAGTACACGCTACGGTGTAGTATGTCCGTATGGTTACGGGTGAATTGCAGGCAATAGTGGATTTTATACTCAACAAGGCCAATCAGGCTGAATTTGAGGTTATTGCCAAGGCGTGTGAGAGGCGCAGGAAGGATATGGGTAGGTACGCCGGACTCGGCGGCCTCAATCCTGGCGCTCTCGCGGAAAAAATGGCGGCATCGGTACAGCAAGGCGTTCAGGCAAGCCTGGATGGGCTGAGGAATTCGGTGCGGGACTATGTCGCTCGAATCGTCAGGCAGAAGGAGCCTGGCGCGAGCGACGCCGACATCGAGGCTTTGCTCGACAGCGTGCTGCCAGACCGATCCGATGCCACGCAGGCACCGCCGCACGCGCCGGGTGACGATCTGCCTCCTGAAGCCATCGCCATGATGGTACGCGACTTTTGTGACTACTCGATGGGTATGATGCCGCCTTCAAAGCAGCAGGAGCTGTGGGAGCGTATGCCCGACTGGCAGAACCTGTACTGGAAGGCTCTGTCTCCGGAGCTCAGGGCCTTCGTCAAGGGGCGGCTGGAAGGCCGGCTCGAAGAGGACGAATTCTGGTCGGCGGTGTTCAGCCTGCTCGGGCTGTAGTATACTGACGCCCTGCATTCGCGGGGACTGATGTATACGATTGTATCCCCTGAAAGGTTCATCTCATGGAAACGGTGGTACTGGACGGCCGCGAGGCCAGCGTCAAGGATGTGGTGCTCATAGCGCGGTTTGGCGCGACAGCGGAACTGGCGGAAGAAGCGGTGCCTCGCATAGAAGCCTCAAGACGCATCGTGGAGCGCTGTGTAGACGAGTCGCTCGTGCGTTACGGCATTACGACTGGTTTTGGCAAGTTCTGTGACGTGGTCATCAGCAAGGAAAGCAACGAAACGCTCCAGCGAAACCTCATAATGAGCCATGCGGTGGCGGTGGGAACTCCGCTACCGGAGGAAGTGGTCCGCGCCATGATGGCGCTGCGCGCCAACGCTCTCATAGTAGGTGATTCGGGGGCCAGGCTATCCACCATTCTGGCGCTACTGGACATGCTCAACGCCGGTGTCGTTCCCGTGGTGCCTGAAAAAGGTTCACTCGGCGCTTCGGGTGATCTGGCTCCGCTGGCGCACATGGCCTTGTCGCTGTGCGGTATGGGCGAGAGTATGTACCGCGGGCAGCGAATGCCATCTGCCGACGCCCTGGCGGCGGCTGGGCTGGAACCCGTGGTCCTGGGAGCCAAAGAGGGGCTTGCCCTCATCAACGGTACGCAGTGTATGACCGCCATAGCGACTCTGGCGGTATACGACGCGTGGAAGCTGGTGCGCACCGCCGACGTAGTGTCTGCGATCACCATGCAGGCGCTACACGGCATCACTGACGCCTACGATGCGCGCGTACACGATGCTCGCGGACAGTTTGGCCAGATAGAGTGCGCGGATACGATGCGCGGTCTGCTTGCGGGCTCAGGATTGACGACAAGGCAGGGGCAGGAGCGCGTGCAGGACGCGTACGCGCTGCGATGCATACCGCAAATTCACGGTGCCTCGCGCGACGCTATCGGCTACGTATTCGACGTAGTGTCCCGTGAGATAAACGCCGCGACCGACAACCCGCTCATATTCCCGAATCTGGCGGATCCTTCTGGGGGCGATATCATTTCTGGGGGCAACTTTCATGGTCAGCCAGTCGCGCTTGCGATGGACTTTCTGGGTATAGCGCTGGCTGAGCTGGCCAACGTATCAGAGAGGCGCATAGAACGGCTCGTCAATCCCGCGCTTTCCAACGGATTGCCAGCCTTTCTCGTAAAAGATGGGGGGCTCAACTCGGGCTTCATGCTGGTGCAGTACACCGCAGCCTCGCTCGTTTCAGAGAACAAGGTGCTCGCGCACCCCGCCAGCGTAGATTCAATTCCTTCGAGCGCCAACCAGGAAGACCATGTATCGATGGGTACTACCGCCGCTCGCAAAGCGCGGGAAATACTGGGCAACGCGCGCACCGTGCTGGCGTTGGAGCTGCTCGCCGCGTGCCAGGCGGTAGACCTGCGCGAAGGGTCGGACAACCTGTCTCCGCCTACGCTTGCCAGCTATCGGGCTTTACGCTCTGCCGCGCCGATGGTAGAGAAAGACAGGATCATGCAGAACGACATCGCCGCCGCGATGGCGCTCATAGCCGACGGCACCATCCTCCGCGTCGCTGAGGATGCCATGATAGTGGAGGGCGACGTTCTGCCGGATGACTCCTCCGATGCGGGGCCGGATGTTCCTTGACAGCGCGAGCTTCCTGGCTAGACTTGATCGTAGCATAGCCGAATAGGAGCCACCAACGTGAAGCTCTCGCGGTGTGTCAGTATCTGCATGGTAACCTGCTCATTGCTTGCTTCGCGGGTGTTTGCGCAGGAGTCAGCCGCGCTGCGCTTCGGAGTCTACCCTATATACGATGCCAAGACGACTATACGCATTTTCCAGCCGCTGGCGGACTACCTGGCGGAAGCCACTGGTCGTGAGGTGCGGCTCGTATCCGCTGACAGCGGGCAGGCCTTTCTGGAACGGGCTATGGCCGGCTCGTACGACCTCGTGTGGGGCAATTTTGTCGTCTACCTGAAGCTGCACGAAGCCGGTATCGCTACTGCGGTAGCCAGGGGAACCCCTCCGTTCCGGGGTATGGCGGTAGTATCCAGGGACTCGCCGTACCGCTCCGTACACGACCTGGCAGGAACAAGAATTGTCGCGGTATCCAGGGAATCGCTGGCAGGCTACCTGTTTCTGGCCAGAATGCTCGAGAACGAGGGGCTCGATATTGATACCGACGCTACGGTAACTTTCGCGCCAAGGGTGGAGTCCATTCCTTTCCTCGTGGACAATGGCAAGGCAGACGTAGGGGTCTACGTTGAAGACCTGTACCAGCGGTCACCCGCCTATGATCAGGTAATGACCAGGCTACGCGTCATCGCGCGCTCGCCTCCCATTCCGCAATTTCCATTTGCCGTGAGCCTGGCTCTGGATACTCCGTTCCGTGAAGCTCTTGGGAGGGCTCTGGGTGATCTGGATGGATCAGATGATTTTGAACGCACGTTTCTGCGCGAACTCAGGATAGACAGGGTGGAGCGGGCCGACGACGCTTCATACGACGAATTCCGGGCGTACTACCTATCGGTAACACGGCCAGGCCATGGGTAGCAGACGAATGAGACCCGTCCGGGCCATGGTGCTTGCCATTAGCTTCGCGGCCAGCCTGATCGCGACGGTGGTGATGGGTGGCGCCTCCATGGCTTTGGCCCTGGACAGTTCCGTAGGCAATCTTGAGGAGCACGCGGCGTACATGGCCGAAGCGCTCGCGTCGGCGTCGATCGACCAGATGTTCGATGAGGCGTATGTTTCCCTTGAAGGAACGGTCAGGGAGTTCGAGGACAAGCCAAACGTCGATGGCGCTTACATAGCGGATACTGGTGGCCGCATAGTCGCTTCGCTCGAACCGAAGCTACTCGGCATGGATGCGCGCGACGCGTACCCGGGAGCCGTAGTCAGGGAAACCGGCCACGACGGGCTGGACAACCCCAACCTGGCTCCTAACGCCAGGCGGTCGATGGCTTTTACCCTGGGGATGCTCGGCGTCGACGAACTCGTGTGGAGCTGGCCCATAGACTACAATGGCCTGGTTCTGGGGGAAGCGTCGATAGTGCTGTCGCTCGACGGCGTGCGGGAGCGCGTATCCTGGATCCTGTGGACGGGAGCCGTCGCTGGCCTCGTCGCGTTTGCGGCGGCATCGGCGATAGCCCTGCCGCTGGCACTCGGCGTTACGACTCCGATAGAACGTCTTACCGTGCTCGCGAAGCGCGTTGAAGCCGGTGAATCTCCGGGAGAGCCACCACCATCGGGCATCCGCGAAGTGTCGGTGCTCGCGCGTTCGATGTGTGATATGGCCATCTCTCTGGCCGCCAGAAACGCGGCTACCGAGCAGGCCAGATCCATGGCATCCCGGGCCCGCGACGAAGCCCAGGCGAGCGCCAATAGGCTTGAGGGCGCGCTGCACGAGAAAACGGTGTTGCTGCGCGAAGTACACCACCGCGTAAAGAACAACCTGCAGGTTATTATGAGCCTTCTGCACCTGCAGATGGACAGCATGCGCGACCCATACGACAAAGCTGCCCAGGAGCAGAGCCTGGCCAGGATCAGGTCCATGTCGCTGGTACACGAGATGCTGTACCAGTCGGAGGATCTGGCTCATATAGACCTGCGGGACTACCTGCAAACGCTGTGCGAGGATAGCATCGGGAACTACCACGATCTGACCGCGGTATTTCTGGTTATCGAAGTTCCTCCCATATCGATGGGCATTGATGAAGCTGTTCCACTCGGTCTTATCGTAAACGAGCTTGCTACCAACGCGCTCAAGCACGCATTCCCAGGGAGGCCTGAAGGTACGCTACGGTTGACTATGACCGAATCGCGCGACCCAGGCTCAAGTGGATGCAATGGAGCGGAGGTTCTCATACTGGAAGTAGCAGATGATGGTGTTGGCTCCCCTGCTGGGCAGGCACCGGTACCGGCGCTCGGCCTAACGCTTGTAGGAGCGCTGGTTTCACAGCTGGAAGGCTCAGCCACGTGGGACTGGAACGACGGATGCCGGTTCAGGCTGTGCTTTCCCAGACGCGCGTTCTACCCATAAAAGAAGGCTTTCTGAACAGCGCGGGCTGTCCCTGCTTGGACAGCCCGCGCATTGTCTGAGGGTGTAGCGGACCTTACTCCCTGCGCAGCACCGTTACGCAGTTGGTGGCGGCGCTACCGCCAACGTTGAGCGATACACCCACGGTCGGCTTCTTGGCCGGCGCGAGGCCTATCGGCTCCCCGACCAGCTGCTTGTACAGCAGCGCGTGCATCGAGACGCCGGTGGCTCCCACGGGGTGGCCCTTTGCCTTGAGTCCGCCCGAAAGGTTGACGGACACCTTGTCATCAGCGCCAAAGCGGCCGGCGACGTAGTCGTGTCCGGCGCGGCCATCCGATGACAGGCCGAGGGCTTCGGTGCACAGCAGCTGGTTTATCGTAAAGCAGTCGTGTACCTCGGCGATGTCTATGTCGGCGGAGGAGATGCCGGCTTCACCGAATGCCTGCTTCGCGGCTTCCTTGGCGGCAAGGAGCTCGTGCATGTTGGAGCGATTGGAAATAGCCAGGCGCTCGCCGGCCTGCCCGATGCCCGCGACCCGGACAGCTTTGCCTTTGGCGAGGGCGGGGTGGTTCGGGCCAACGAGGACGACGCCGGCGGCTCCGTCTGTAACGAGAGAGCAGTCGTGCAGGCGCAATGGCTCCGCTATCATCGGGTTCTTTTCCGGCGGTAGCGCCATGATGGCTTCAGCGGTAAAGAGGCCGAGCTTGTCTGACGGGCCGCCCTTGCCAAAGTGCGCGAGCGGGTTTTCAATACCGTTGCGGTAGCACAGCGCCGCGGCGCTCGCGAGCATGTGCTGTAGTTGCTCGTCGGTTAATTTATAATAGTCGCGGTAGCCCTTGGCGTACTCGGCGAACAGGCCGGGGAAGGTCATGCCGCGGCCGCCCTCCTCAGGCCAGAACGAGCACGTGGCGAGCGCGTGCGTAACGCCCTTGGTGTCAAGCAGGTTCATCTTCTCGACGCCGAGCACGAGGGCAGCGTCTACGCGGCCGGATTCTATGGCGTACATCGCTTCGTACAGCGCTACCGAGCCGGAAGCGCAGGCGTCCTCGCAGCGCGTCATGCGCTTGAACCGTAGCCCTATTGGGTCTATCTCCGTTGCAAAAGCCGCAATGTGCTCCTGCTCCGCGAATAGACCGGGTGCGCACGAACCAACCCATACGCCGCCTATAGCCGAGGCTTCAACGCCGGCGTCGGCGAGCGCGCCCTTGCCCGCTTCGAGCATCAGGTCGTAGATGCTCGCCAGGTCGGTTACTTCGCCTGTTTCACGGTTCTTCTTGACGAGATTGCCAAACTTCGTGTTGTACGCGCCGACAATGCTTACTTTGGACATAAAAACTCCTTACAGGGATGGATAGGAAATTTGAACACAGAGACACGGAGAGGATGAGAAGAAAAGAGTAGGGAAATTGAACCACGGAGGCACGGAGCCAGCGCGAGCAGTGCGGAGCGCTGGGATAAGAGGAGAAATAAATTTTAAACCAGGAAAATCCCTTCCATTCATTTCTCTCTCTCTCATGTATTCCTCTGTGTCTCCGTGTCTCCGTGGCAAGCTCGGCATTGCGGTACCGCTAAATATAGCCAAGACTCTTTGCCTGGGCTGTGAGTTCTTCGCGGAACTCGGGGGCCGCGACCGCTATCAAGGCGCGGGTTCGTTCCCTGATAGTCCTGCCGCGGAGCTTGGCGACGCCGTGCTCGGTAACGACGTTGTCCACGAAGCTGCGATGCAGCGTTACCGCGCTGCCCAGTGCCAGGGTTGGCACGATCGTGCTCACGGTACCGCTCTTGGCGCTGGAATAGCACGCGATAATCGACTTGCCCAGGCCGTCGAAACCCGCCACCGCGCCTTGCGCCGTATCCGATTGACCGCCGGTGCCGGAGTACTGGCTGGTACCTATCGATTCGCTGGCGACCTGGCCGGTGAAGTCCACAGCCAGGCAGGTGTTGATGGACACCATGCGCGAGTTCTGGGCTACCACCTTGGGGTCGTTTACCCAGCAGCCGCGCTGGAACTCCACGGCTACGTTGTCGTCGAGCCAGTCGTACAGCTTGCGGCTGCCGAAGGCGAAGGTGGCTATAAATTTATCTTTTTTGAGTGACTTGCGGCGGTTGGTGATGACGCCCTGCTCGTACAGCGCCATCATCGAGTCGACGAGCATCTCGGTGTGGACGCCGAGGTCTTTCTTGTCCCGCAGGGCGAGAGCCGCGGCGTTGGGGATGCCGCCGATGCCGAGCTGTATCGTCGAGCCGTCGTCGACGAGGCTAGCTATGTGCTGGCCGATGAGCAGATCCGTTTCCGATGGCTCGGGAGCGGGCAGGCTGGGAACTTCCTGCTCGTGCTCTACGAACATGGTTACCTGGCTCACGTGCAGGTGGGTGTCGCCAAGCGTCCGGGGCAGGCGGGGGTTTACTTCCAGGATGACTATGCTGGCTGCCTCGAGTATGTCCTTCTCGTAGGTGATGCCCAGGGACAGGCTGACGAAGCCGTTGTGATCCGGCGGGGTGCA
>JAFGUM010000432.1 GCA_016938515.1 Spirochaetales bacterium
CCGTTGACGAACGAGGCAATAACAGAGTCTGAAGCGGCTATCGCTTCGAGGCTAGCGGCAAATTCATCGGGGTCGTCATTCTTCGATAGCTCCAGCGAAGATACGAGCACCCGTAGTGCGTCGTACGCCCGCTGTATTGATTCTTGCGTCAAGACCGCGCCGGCTGCGCCGTACGTTTCCACGAGGCTTACCGCTCGTGCCGTGGCGTCCGGAGCCTGGAGGTGTCCCAGCATCACGGCCAGTGCTGACAATTCGAGCCCGGCTCTGTCTTCCAGCACCGCGCGCATCGCGGACTCTACATCACGCCGGAGGGTCAGAGCGACACGGGAGGAAGGCGCGCTGCCACCAGTTCTATCGGCGTACCACGCCGCCCCGTCCGTCGCTGCGAGCAGCGTTATGGCGTCCAGCCTGGAACTCAGGGCGGCATCCGCGCTCGCCTTAGCCATACCGGCAACCAGGCTCACCCATACTCTGTACGCAGCTACGCTGGCATCCTTTTCTTCCTGATCATCCGTAGCGCCTGCGGCGTGTTCTAAGCCCGCGAGCAGCGTCGACAGGATGACGCTCGCGGGATTATGCTCGTCTATACCGTAGGCAGGGGTTTCGAGCGGGGCGGTCGCGGCATCGGGTGGTACAAACACAGCGTCAGCGAAAGCCGCGAGATCCCCCAGGCTGGGTATTCCAGCGATACCGGAAACCAGGGTTCGAAGAGCTTCGCCCGCCTGTACCAGTCGCTCGGAGTTCGCGAGCAAAGCCGCCCGATCCAGGTGCGCGAGAACCAAGGCTGCCTCGTCAACGTCTCCGTCAGCGGGAAACAAGCCTCCTGTTCTTATGAGATCTTGATAACTTGCGAACAGCTCATCGAGCACTATGGTATCGTTTCCATCTGAAGTGAGAGCTTCGATCATGGCGGCGTAGTCAGCTTCAGCGACTTCCAGCACTGCGATAGCGGCTTCGAGCGCGAGTCCTGCCGCTTCCAGTTGTACATGCGCGTCGCGCGCTACGCTGCCAGCGTCCTGGACAGCCTCCTGTACAGTGGAATACAGCGTCATCGCTTCCTCATACGCCTTCAAGGATTCCGCGAGCGCTCGCCTGGTAGTGGCCTCCGTGGCTCTGCCCGCGCTCTGATCCGACGCGTAATCCAGAACCGCGGTCGCGATGCCAACCTGGTTGCGCCAGTAATCTTCTACAGCTTTTGCGCGGATGAGCGCGACCTGATACTCATCTAAATGGAAATC
>JAFGUM010000433.1 GCA_016938515.1 Spirochaetales bacterium
ATGGCTGGTACCACGGTAAGCGCCGCGACGATCGAAGCCGCGATTCCTCCCGCTGTCACCAGTGAAAGCGCGCGCACAATCGACCCGCCCGAATCCGTCAAAAACAAGAATGGCAACGCGCCAGCTATGCTCGTGCCGCCAGTAGCCAGTACAACCCCAAAGCGAGACCTCATCGCCTTGTACAGTTCGTGCGCGCCTGGCCTGGAAGAAGCGTTTTTGCTGGCCCGCAATTCTTCGGCGGTTAGAACCGAAGCGTTTACCACCATCCCCGTAACGGCCACGAAGGCACAGGCGAAGGCGGCGTCGAACGGTGTGCCAGTCGCCGCCAGCACAATAGCGGGTACGGCCAGAGATGGAGGAACAACCGACAGCACGACCAATGGCACGGTAAACGATTCGGCCAGGAACGCTATTGCCATATACGCCATCACCAGCGCCAGTATGAATGAGCCCGCTACCGATCCAAGCCGCTCATACGTTTCCATGGCATCTCTGTCAAACTCGATCGAGTAACCGGGAGGAAGCCGTAGACTCGCCACCGCTGCGCGTATGACTTTGGACGCCGTGTTTGCGTCGAGGATATCCGTTCTCAGCGTTATCGCAGCGACTCGTTTTCTATCCTGCCTGTGTATCCTCGTAACATCACGGACGCGCTCCAGCGTCATCAATGAGCTGATCGAGGTATACCCTGCCTCAATACCCGTGAGTACAGTGCCAGCATCGTCGAGCGTTGGTTCGCCAGGGTTCAGCGCACGAACGCGTACGTCTGTTTCACCATCTATGCTCAGGCGCTTGTACGCTACATAACCGTGTAGAGCGCCGCGCAGTGACTGAGAAGCGCGTGCCATGTCTGTACCCAGCACCGCGGCTCTTGCCCTATCGAGGTGATATACGACGTTTTCTGGGCCTTCCTTGAAATTGAGTAGTGTTTCCTTTACTCCCGGAACAGCGCTGGCAAGGCGGGCGGCTTCGCCCGCGATGGCGCGGCAGATCTCATCGTCATCTCCAGAAACTACGAGTTCCCAGAGCTGTTCACCGGGTGTTGCACGTGGTATCCACACGAAGCTGCCGGGCACAGCTAGTCGTCTGAGCATCTCTGGTACATCGTCTTCCCTGAGCATATTTGCGTCGAAAGATACGTACACAGTTCCAGAGCCTCTCTGCGCTGTGGTACGAGTGCCCTTGATTCCCGGCTCCTTGCCTATCGCCAGTGCGTACTCAGCCAAGCTCGCATCTACTCTGGACAGCGACGTTCCCGGCTCGAATTCAACACGTGCGGCAGTGATGCTGTTATCTTCTGTTCGCGACGCGTCATACGGCATGCAAACGATGACGAGCACTCCGGCCACGCTCAAGAGCGCGGCGACCATGATCACCGGTAGTGGCTTGCGCTCGCACAGCATTGCGCCACGCGCCAGGGTTCTATGCGCCAGGCGGGATGCCTGCCTGACTCGCCAGCCAAGCCCCCTCCCGATAATACTTCGCCCATGATACAAAGCGTCTGTGACATCGGTTCCCAGAACAAAGGCGGGAAGGACAACTAGCGTCAAGACAAACGACACGACGCACACAGAGGCGATAGCCGCCGCGATGGTCGCAATTCCCCCGGATACAAAGTCCAGAGCCGCCAGCGGTACGAGTACCACGAGCGTCGTAGCCGCTCCAGAAGCGAGGGCTGGCGTAAGCGAGCGCATGGCTTCCATCCCATCAGCCGCGTCAGCTGAACTGCCAAGCCGCTCGGCTGCCAGAATAGCCGAATCTACGGTTCCACCCAGACCAACTGCCAGTCCTGCGAGCGCGAAGCGATCAAGCCCGAAGCCAAGCGCCACGAGCATCGCTGCGGCCACTGTCAGCATAAAGGGTACTGAAGCGATCGCGACGAGCTTCGCACGCGCCGCATAACGCCGGGGAGCACCCCGTCCGCCGCGCGCAGGGCTTACTAGCAAAGCCGTCATCAACGCGACAGCGCATATACCCTGTAACATGGCGATTCCGGTAGCGGCGTATGATCTGGCTACGTCTGCACCCGTATCAGACAACACCCTGAAGCTCACGTTGAATTCCTCTGACAGGGCTTGGGTCTCAACGCCCAGCGCCTTGGATAGACTGATCAAATTGGCTCCACCGCCTGGGCTTATTGCGATTGTTATAGCTGGCAACGCATCAACCCGGGCTTTGGCGTCTGTGACGCGTTCGCGTGTCTGTACTCGCGCCAGCGCACCCAGCGGGACTGCAGCGCCACGCGCGGTGGGAATGGGTGCCGTAGCGAGATCAAGCTCCGTCTGATA
>JAFGUM010000062.1 GCA_016938515.1 Spirochaetales bacterium
CATCGTAGCCGAGCTGTACGACGCATCGCTACACGGAAAGACTCCTGGCTCATTGCTGGATAGAGCCGCCAGGCGCCTTGGTGCTGAAGAGTGCGCGCTGGCGCTGGCGTACTTGCGCCTCATACCGCTCCTTACCGTGGAGACTACTTGATGGCATCCAGGGTAGGTGGTGTTTTCGCCAAAATACTGAGCGGGGTTGTGTTGAGTCTTGCCGGGGCTGGCTTTGTTGCCGTCGTGGCCGCCGTCCTGGTTTGGCCGCTCTGGTACCTCGCGACTACAAACACCAGTGTTTATACGGCGCTAGTGATCGCGGGCATGGTGGTTTTCAGTCTCTGGAGAATGATCGTCGGCATCTCAGAGAGAAGAAACTCGCGAGCTTTTCATCGCGCACCGCAGACTCTCGCGTCGAAAGGAACCGAGCCGCGGTGAAATGGACTCGCGGAGCGCTGATTCTATTCTTGTTTCTGAGCAGTGCCATTCTTCCCGCAGTAGCTGATCCAATCGAATATCCAGAAATAAAGCGCCTCGCGCCCAGGGACATAGTGTTCCGTCAGATTCAGGATTCACTGTCACAGGGGTACCGAGCTGAACAGTCCGGTGAATCGTATCCAGACCTGTTTCTGTGCAGATGGACGACTAAGGAGGGCGATGACCTGTTCTCGCTCGCGGCCAGGTTATCCCTCCCGTACGACGCGCTGGCCTCGCTCAACGGCATAGGACGACCACGCGCGTTTCAACCTGGCGAGGTGATCCTCGTACCGTCTGTGGCTGGTGTATTCGTTCCGGATGTACCCCGTACAGACCTGGATGTGCTCCTGGGTGCCAGGATTATGGATGAAGCCGTCGCGCATGAACGCGTTATTGTTACCATTTCGGGTGCCACTCGCGCGTATACCTTCTATCCAGGTGCCAGATTCTACCAGACAGAGCGAACGTTTTTCCTGAATATCGGCTTCAGGCTTCCGTTGCCCGAAGGCGTGATGACGAGTCGTTTTGGCATGAGGCGAAGCCCTATAGACGGCCATGACAGGATGCACGAGGGCCTCGACCTAGCCGCTCCCGTTGGCACGGATGTTCTCGCCGCCCGCGATGGCACCGTCATAGCCGCGGGCAACGACCCCGTTCTCGGCCTTCGCGTGATAGTGGATCACGGTGGCGGACTCAAGACCGTATACGGCCACCTGTCGGCAATTTTTGTCGAGTTGAACCAAACGGTACGATCGGGTACAATACTCGCATCGGTCGGTTCGACCGGCATGTCCACCGGCCCGCACCTGCATTTTGAAATACGGCTGAGTGGCGATGCCAGGGATCCTGCCATATATCTGCCCGGGTTGTAGCAATGAAACGAATAGTTCGATTGGCCATCATGGTAGCTGTCGTCTCGTCTACGTATGCGCACGCACAAGGGGTGAGGACTGTCATCGCTGGCACGGCTGCCATGGATTCCGGGAAACCGGATGGAGTAAGCCTCGTTATGCATTATAACGAAGCGATTGGCATTCTATATCCAGAAGATGCCAC
>JAFGUM010000434.1 GCA_016938515.1 Spirochaetales bacterium
GATACCGCCCGCGCGAGCTATCTTTCCGCAACAAGGATGATCATGGCGTTTGGCAACGTATACGCGCTGCGCGCCTACGCGGGATCCGGTTTTACCCGGTTGTTCCCGTTTAACATCAGACTATTTATTTTTGCGGTGGGCATCGCACTCACTGGCGCTGTTGTTTTCAGCGTAAGCGCGGCCACCCGCAGACACGAGACGCTGGAGCGCCTCATAGCGGAGCGCACTCTCGAACTCGAAGAAGCAAACCGCGACCTGAACGAAAAATCCCTGCGCGCCGAAGACCTTGCCAGACAAGCCGCTTCAGCTAGCAAAGCCAAGAGTGATTTTCTGTCGACGATGAGTCACGAGATACGCACGCCCATGAACGGCATCATAGGCATGACCAGCATTTTGCTCGAAACTGATCTCAGCCAGGAACAACGGCAGTACGCCAAGGTGGTTCAGTCCAGCGGTGACGCGCTGTTGATGCTCATCAACGACATACTCGATTTTTCAAAAATAGAAGCCGGAAAAATTGAGCTGGAGCACCTTGATTTTCATCTTCGCGTGACTCTTGAAGATACAATGGATCTACTGTCCATAAAAGCCTATGAAAAAGGACTTGAGCTCGCCACTATCATAGAACCGGAGGTGTGCGTCCACCTGAGGGGAGATCCCGGACGATTGCGGCAGATACTCATCAATCTTGCGGGTAACGCGATGAAGTTCACTCCCACCGGCAGCGTCACCGTCCGCGTCGGGCTCGTCAGTGAGGACGACCGCCACACGACTCTTCGCTTTGAAGTACTGGACACGGGCATAGGCATACCGCGGGACAGGCAGCAAGCGCTGTTTTCACCGTTTACGCAGGGTGACAGTTCCACCACCCGCAAGTACGGGGGCACGGGGCTCGGGCTTGCCATATCGCGTCAGCTTGCCGAGCTGATGGGCGGCACGATAGGCCTGGAGAGCGAAGAGGGCAAAGGATCAAACTTCTGGTTTACCGCGGTATTCGAAAAACGGGAGGCTGGTCATCTAAGCGGACCAGAACCGTTGATGAACCTGGAATCCGTCAAGGTACTCATAGTTGACGACAGCGACGCTGACAGACTCCTGGCATCGTCGCTGCTTTCTGGATGGGGATGCCGGTACGACACAACCTCAACCGGGGAGAGTGCGCTCGAAATCCTCGACGCCGCCGCTAGCGCAGGAGACCCATTCGAGGTGGCCATTCTGGATATGCAGATGCCGGGTCTCTGCGGTGTCGAGCTCGGCCACGCCATCAGGCAGCGCGAGCGGCTACGGGATACGCGCTTTATCATGGTAACATCGTTGGGGCAGCGTGGCGACGCGGCCAGCCTGTCGGATATGGGCGTTACGGGCTACCTGAATAAACCAATCAGGGAATCCCAGCTCCGCGAGTGCCTGGCTCTTGTAGCTGGACGATCCCGTACTTCGAACGATACCAACGAGCCAACGCTCATTACCCGGCACACGGTAGCGGAGCGCCAAAAAGACTCCGCGCGAATACTGCTGGCTGAAGACAATCCGGTAAACCGCCTCGTCGCGATGAAAATTCTGGAGAAGCGGGGCTACCACGCAGACGCTGTATGCGACGGCGCGCAAGCCCTTGAGGCCCTAAAAAATCGTCACTACGACCTCGTGCTGATGGACTGCCAGATGCCCGTGATGGACGGGTTTGAAGCTACCCGTGTCATCCGGGACCAGGAGGGCAACGCCCGTCACACCGTCGTCATCGCCATGACAGCCAACGCGCTCAAGAGCGACCGCGAAGCGTGCATCGAAGCCGGCATGGACGACTACCTGAGCAAACCAGTGGAACCCGCGCTGCTTACGGCTATGCTCGACCGCTGGCTTGAAAGAACCAGGCCCGGTACGAAGGCCAGCATCGAAGAGCTTGAAGAGCTCGAACCCGTCGAGGAAGCCGCGTCCAGCCTCGTCAGCTTTGACCGGGCCAGCTTCATGGAGCGCGCCCTGAACGATCTTGACCTGGTCTCGGAGCTCATCGAAGCATTCCTGCAGGATATACCAGCGCAACTGGACAGCCTCGAAGCCGCACTGACGGCAGGAGACGCGGAGCAGGCGCGGCGCACGGCGCACCGCATCAGAGGCGCCGCCGCGAACATGAGCGCAGAAGCGCTGAGCGAAGCTGCAAGCCACGCTGAAGCGTCGTTCTCCGCGGTAGCCTCTGGCCAGGGGACTCTGTCAGAGCATGCCGAAATGCTGTCTCGATTGCGGCTCAGATTCGCCGAAGCAAGGAACGCGATGACAGCTCCTAGTTGACAACAGACTGGATGGACGCCAGCAGCTCTTCCTTCTTGAACGGTTTTATGAGAAAAGCCCTGGCGCCGAGATCCATGGCTCTATCACGCAATTCCTGCTCATCCTGCGTCGTAAGCACTATCACCGGCACGGCGAGCAGCGCGGTGTTACCAGCGCGGTTTTCCAGGAATTCTATCCCCCCCATTACGGGCATGTTAATATCGAGTAGCACGAGGTCAAACTTCACGGCGTTTAGTCTGGCCAGAGCATCCTTGCCGTTTCCCGCCTCTTCATACTCGTACCCGGCGCTACTCAGGGCGAGTGATACTATCTTTCTCATCGTCGCGGAATCATCAACTACAAGAACCCTCATGCACGAACCTCCTTGATGGCAATTTTTTCGCCTTGGGTATGGGCACGCGACAGTAACAGCGCGCGCAGCTCCTCAACGCCCGGAGCCTTGGACCCCGGCGCCTCTGATCCCATGACTGCCGCACCGAGAATACTTATATCACTGGATGCGTCGGACAGCATGGCCTGCACCCCTTCTATCATCTGCCTCGTTATATCCTGGAACTGCAGCGACTCGAGAATGCCATCCAGGTCAATGTTCATCGCCCGTACGGCTTTTATAACATCCTTGGATAGCCCCTCGTACGTACCGCTGACGCACAGCAGAGACTCGATAGCCTTTTCTTCTTCTTCTATGCCATTCTCAACTTCTTTCGTAACGATGGCCGATCCGTCCAGGGAATTTTGTATGAGAGACTCATTGAACGACTTGAACTTGCCCAGGAGC
>JAFGUM010000063.1 GCA_016938515.1 Spirochaetales bacterium
GCTGGTGGCTGGGCGGGATTGCGCGCGGCTCTCGCGATGGCCCCGGACGCCGTGGTGGCAGAGCTTACGAAGGCAAAGGTACGCGGGCGCGGCGGCGCCGGCTTTCCCACTGGCATCAAAGAGCGCGCCGCCGCCAGTTCGGCGTACTCCGCCGCGTGCTCCGCTGACGAAGAGTGCGAGCGTTTTGTCGTCTGCAATGCCGACGAGGGTGAACCTGGCACCTTCAAGGACAGGATCATCATGGAGCACAGCCCCCAGCTGCTCATCGAGGGGATGCTCGTGTCGGCCTACGCGATTGGCGCCAGACGGGGCTATGTTTACATCCGCGGAGAGTACGACCTGGCCATAGCGCGGGTACGCGAAGCCATAGACTCTGCGTACAGCGAAGGCTACCTCGGACAGCGCATCATGGGCAGCTACTTCTCGTTTGACCTGGACATACGACTTGGAGCTGGTTCCTACCTCTGCGGTGAAGAGCTGACGCTGCTGGAATCACTGGAGGGCAAGCGCGGCTACCCGAGGATAAAGCCGCCCTTCCCGGCAGAAGCCGGCCTGTGGGGAAGGCCTACCCTCGTCAACAATGTTGAGACGCTCTCGTCGCTGCCGTGGGTAGTAGAGCACGGCGCCGACGCCTACCTGGCGCTGGGCACCTCTTCATCACCGGGCACCAAGCTGTTCTGCGTCTCCGGTGACGTAGCCAGACCCGGATACGGTGAATGGGAAATGGGCGTGCGCCTGGGAGACGTACTCCAGGCCGCGGGCGGCACGATTGATGCGGGCGGCACGCTTTACGCGGGCGGCAAGCCAGCGGAAGCGCCGGTCGCGGTGCTGCTGGGCGGGGCGGCCGGCACGTTCGTATCGGGGAAATCACTCGACCTCCGCATGGACTACGACGAGCTCAAAGCCGCCGGCGCCACGCTGGGCTCTGGCGCCGTAGTCGTGCTCGGGCCAGGACGATCGGTGGTGGACGTCATCGCAGTGATTATGGAATTCTTCAAGCACGAGTCCTGCGGCAAGTGCATACCCTGCCGGGTTGGTACGGCTCGCCTGGCCGACGCGGCGGCTAACCTCGCGAGACAGGCAGCCGCGGGTGCGTCGGAAACCGCCCTCAGAGCCAGCCTCGAGGCCATGACCGCCGACGCCGAAGCCATCGCCGCGGCGTCTCTGTGCCCCCTGGGACAATCACCCGTACTCTCGCTCCGGAGCGCCGCCCGGAACCTCGATAGACTTTTCTGAAAGGGACGCGACGAATGCTCAACGACAACACGATCACGGTAACCATCGATGGCCAGCAGGTTACGACGCGAAAAGGCGCCTACCTCATCGAAGCGGCACACGATGCCGGCATCCCCATCCCGAGCCTGTGCTGGCACCGGAAGCTGTCACCCACGGGCGCGTGCAGGCTGTGCATCGTCAAAGTCGAGGGCCTGCGCGGTCTGGTCGCGTCGTGCTCTACCCCCGCGGAAGACGGCATGGTGGTTACCGCGTTCAGCGAAGAAATAGAAGCCGAGCGGCGCTTCATACTGGGCTCGCTGATGACAGAGGCCGAGGTGGGTACCGATGGCTCGCACCGTGACGAGTTTGCCGAGCTGTGCGTGCGCTACGGCCTCCTTGACGCTATCGCTCCGCCGCGACCCGCCACGGATACGCTGGGCCTGCCCAAGGCGCGCAAGCAATTCCGCGCCATAGATGAATCATCCCCGGTGCTGTCATTTGACCCGGCCAAGTGCATCAAGTGCTTTCGATGCGTCCGCGCGTGCACCGAGGTACAGGGCAAGGGCGTAATAGAAGTGCTGGGTCGCGGCATCGACTCGTACATAGCCACCGGCATGGACGGCTGGGGAGGGTCAGAGTGCGACGGCTGCGGTGAATGCGTGCAGATCTGCCCGACGGGCGCCCTCGTTGAAAAACCGAACCGCGACGTACTGAGGGAGATACGACCCTTCGACGTGGGTAGCGACGCCGTCACCAAGGTTCGTACCACCTGTTCGTACTGCGGCGTCGGCTGCCAGCTCGAGCTGACGGTGCACAATAACAAGATAGTCCGGGCCGATGGCGTGGAGGGCGTGCTGCCCAACGACGGCCGGCTGTGCGTCAAAGGACGATTTGGCTACGATTTTGTAAGCAGCCAGGAGCGCCTGACGGTGCCCCTGATACGAGATGGCGATGGCTTCAAGGAAGCCACGTGGGACGAGGCGCTGGACGCTGTAGCCAGGGGTTTCAGCAGGATTAAGCAAAAGTACGGACCGGACGCGCTCGCCGGCTACGCGTCGGCAAAGTGCACCAATGAAGAAAACTACCTGTTCCAGAAGTTTACACGGGTCGCGTTCGGGACGAACAACCTCGACTACTGCACGAGGCTATGCCACGCGTCAACGGTTACCGCGATGCTCAAGGCTCTCGGTGACGGCGCGGCCACGAGCTCCATACAGGACTTCGAGACGGCGGACTGCGTGCTGGTAACCGGCAACAACATGATAGAGACGCACCCTGTTACCGCTACCTACCTGAAGCGCGGCCAGGCGCGGGGCGCAAAGCTCATCGTCATCGACCCGCGACGTACCCCCCTCGGGGACAGAGCTGACGTCTGGCTGCAACCCCGCCTGGGCACCGACGTGGCCCTGCTCAACGGCATGGCCAGAATAGCGCTGAACGAAGGCTGGGTAGACGAGGACTTCGTCGCCCGCCGCGTACATGGCGGCCTCCAGGCGCTTGAAGAGCTTAAGCAAGCGGTAGAACCGTATACCACGGATGAGGTGGAGCGCGTATGCGGCGTTCCAGCTGACAAGCTGTACGAGGCTACGAGGCTGTACGCTACCGCGGGCAAGTCTATCATCGCCACGGGAATGGGCATGAGCCAGCAGGCCGTTGGTACCAACAACGTGTTCGCTCTCATCAACCTGATGCTCGTAGCCGGCCAGATAGGCAGGGAAGGCGCGGGCATCAGCCCACCCCGCGGCCAGAACAACGTACAGGGCACAACGGACGTAGGCGCGTCCCCCATCTACTACCCCGGCTACATACCGGCATCTGACGACGAAAATCGTGCGCGCATAGCCAAGCTGTGGGGGTATCCCGTTGAGGAACTGCCAGGCGCTCGCGGCCTGTCCACGGTAGAAATAATGCAGGCAGCCGGAGACGGCGTGATTCACGGCCTGTACGTCATGGGAGAAAATCCGCTGCACACCGACCCAAACCTCAACCACGTGGAAGAATCGGTACACGCGCTCGATTTCCTCGTCGTTCAGGATATATTCATGACACCAACCGCGCTCAAGGCGGACGTTGTACTACCTTCCGCCTGTTTCGCGGAGAAAGACGGCACCTTTACCAACTCAGATCGCCGCGTACTCCGCGTACGCAAGGCGGTAAACGCGCCCGGAGACGCCCGCGAGGACCTGTGGACCATCCAGGAGATTGCCAGAAGGATGGGTCGGCCGATAGGGCCTGGCGGCTCCGACGCGCAGTACGCATCCGCATCGGAGGTATGGGACGAAGTAGTCAAAGCCGCACCGATGATGGGCGGCATATCGTACGCGCGCATAGAGCGGCAGGGTATTCAATGGCCGTGCCCCACCCCGGATCATCCGGGCCAGGCGACGCTGTTTCTGGAGCGCTTCAATACGACAGACGGGCTGGCTCGAATAATGCCGGTAGCGTATACCTCGGGTGCGGAGGACACCAACGATGAGTACCCGCTGCAGCTGAACACCGGGCGCATCCTGTACCAGTTCCACTCCTCGACGATGAGCCTGCGCTCTGTCCCCCTCAAGGAGTTTGCCGCCCACTCGTACGTGCTCGTGCACCCGGAGGACGCGACGCGCTTCAGCCTTGAAGACGGCGCGCGCGTACGCGTACGCTCACGGCGCGGCGAGCTGGAAACCACGGTGCGCGTTGACGACGGTGTAACCCCTGGCGAGGTCTTCATGCCGTTCCATTTCCCGGACGCTCTCGTCAACAAGCTAACCCGCGACGTACTCGACCCCTCGAGCCGCATCGCGCCGCTCAAGCTCAGCGCGGTTGCCATAGTCCCCGCATAAATCACGCCCCCCCGCGACGACGCCCTCGCGGGGGACAGGCACACGGCCAGGAACGCGTACGCGCACCTGGCGATCTCTCCAAATCCATTGACTTTTCCTTATATAGATTTTATACTATATATAATCTTACTACAGGAGATCTATATGACACTCGATACCCCGCTTAAACACGTTACGTCAGAGAAGGAGCTCAAAGAGCTCATCGCGTCCAAGAAAAACGTCATGGTCTGCTGCGGCAGGATGGGCCCTATGTGCCTTCCCGTCTATGACGTCATGGAAGAGCTGGAGAAGAGCGGCGACTACGACCATGTCGAGTTCCGGGACATGCTGTTCGACCACCCTGAAGCCAACTACATCCGCCAGCTACCAGAGTGTTCGACCTTCCGTGGCTTGCCATTCACCGTGTACTGGAAAGACGGCAAAGTCGTCAAAGCCACCTCGAGCGTCCAGAGCAAGGACCAGGTGCAGGGTATTCTCGACGCCGAGCTCGCGAACTGAGCGACGATTATGCACGAATTCGACGTAATGGTAGTCGGCGCAGGCCCCGCGGGCCTGACCGCCGGCATCTACCTCGCACGAGCCAGGCAGCGCGTGCTTATCGTGGATCAGGCTACGGTAGGAGGCCAGGTTATTCTGACGCACGCCGTTGCCAACTACCCGGGCTTGCCGGAGACCTCCGGCTACCAGCTCGTGTCCACGATGCGCAAGCAAGCCGTTGATTTTGGCTGCACCATTCTTGCCAACGCGCCCCTGACTGAAATTTCTTTCAAGGGGCCGGTCAAGAAGCTCGTGGCCAAAGGTGAAACGTACCAGTCCAGGGCAGTAATCCTGGCCGTGGGCGGTGACCCCCGCACGCTCGGGCTCGAGAGCGAGGATCGCCTGCGCGGTAAGGGTATATCCTACTGCGCGACCTGTGATGGTGACTTTTTTACAGACCAGGAGATAGTCGTCGTGGGTGGTGGCAATTCTGCGCTCGAAGAAGCAGTGTCGCTCACCAAATACGCCAGCAAGGTAACCATCGTGCACCAGTTCGACGTGTTCCAGGCGTACGCGCACGCGGTGGAAGAAGCCAGAGCCAAC
>JAFGUM010000435.1 GCA_016938515.1 Spirochaetales bacterium
CAGGCTCTTCTATCTCGATGCTCACAAAGCCTCCACTGGGTACCATGCTGCAGCGCCGTAGTGTACGACGCGTTCAGACGATGCGTGCCCTGTTGAATCCACCCTGAACAGAAGGCGGAATTTCGCTTCCTGTACAGATCGAACAGACATGGCCGCTACAATCGCCGTAGATCCACTCAGATCGCGCATGCCGGAGATAGCGTGCCTATTGCCTCCGGCAATGGCCTCCACCAGCTCGTTTGACCTGATTTTCGCATCGTACGCTACCATTGACGAAGCGAGGTTTGACGATACGACAATGAGGTTGTCTTCACCGCCTTCAAATACGAGGTCGATAGCGCGAGCCAGGCTTGTCGAAGCGCTCGCCCCACCGCCAACGAGTATCGGTACCAGCACGGCTTCCGGAAACAGTGTGCGCATAAATGGCAACTGAACCTCTATGGCGTGGCTCTCAAGGTGCGGCAGGTCGTTTACACTAAACAACGTGGAGCAGGATTCCAGCTCGGCGCAGGCAGCCGTGTCCACTTCCACATCGCCAAGCGGCGTCTGAAACACCTCGGCTTCCGGCAAATACGCGGCGGGCGAGTCAGGGTTACCCGTCGAAGCTATCATAACCACGCGCTTAACTGGTTCACGGATTGCGGTCCAGGCGCTTGCCTGCACTCGTCCAGAATACGCCAAAGCCGCGTGTGGCGACATAATCGCCACGGCACGCTTAGACGTGGTGGCTTCAAAACCATCCAGCGACTCTGCCATACGCGAAGCCGTAAAATACATATCCAGAGCGGATGATAGTTCCCCGGCGTCTTCTGGATAGAAAATGCCCGCGACTATGGCTTCTCTAACCCTGCGGTTTACTCCCATTGATACCATAGTGTAGAGTATAAACCCGTGGGCGATCGCGTGCCATAGCAATTTTTACCGGCGAGGAGCATTCATGCGAGTACTCGTAGCGGACGATGAACCCAATCTGCTCAACTCCATAGGAGCCTTTCTGAGAGCCGAGTCTATTGAAGCAGCGCTTGTACCAGACGGCTCAAAAGCGCAAGCCATCCTCGCGGACGAGCCCTTCGACGCAGCCGTTCTTGATATCCGCATGCCCGTGCTGGACGGCATGTCGCTATTGAGATGGATAGGCGAAGAGGGTCTATCACTACCGGTCATAATGATGAGCGCTCACGGCGATGTACAAGACGCGGTTGAAGCGATGCGCCTGGGCGCATTCGACTATCTGGTAAAACCCTTCGACCCCGACGAGCTGGTAATACGCTTGCGAAAAGCCGTTCGTGCCAGGCGGCTTACAGCAGACAGGGAAGCGTCTCGTCGACCCGGCGGAGAAAAAGTGCGCATGGTAGGCGACAGCCCCGCGCTACGGGAAGCTCAGCGACTGATAGAGCGCGCGGCTCCAACGCCATCTACCGTTCTCATCACCGGTGAAAGCGGTACGGGCAAGGAAGTTGCCGCGAGACTCATTCACGAGCGTTCAGGCAGGCAGGGCGCATTCGTCGCTGTCAATCTAAGCGCAATACCGGAAAGCCTTCTGGAAAGCGAGCTGTTTGGTTTTGAAAAAGGCGCTTTTACCGGTGCCGCGGATAGAAAACTTGGCTTGTTCGAGCTTGCAGACGC
>JAFGUM010000436.1 GCA_016938515.1 Spirochaetales bacterium
ATTTTCTCAAGGCGAGGCCGAACAGTCCTGTCCAGAAAGCTGCCAAGCTCTGACGGCGCGTATTCACCGGAAATAACAGCGGCTGTCCATACGGGATCGCTCCCCTCACTCGTAGAACGAATCGACGGCCTCTCAACAGAATCAGGCAAGCTCTCATATACGCGCTGGACAGCTTCCCTTACGGCATCGTACTTCTCCGTCGTCTTTGTACCGTGAGCAAAACGCACAACCACACTGGCCAATCCGTACTCGCTGTAACTCATACTGCCGCTGATTCCCGGTATGGCGGCCAGCGCGTCCTCGATTGGTACTGCGATAGTTCGCTCTATATCCCGGGCGTCGTGTGCGTCGTGCCTCAGTGTTACGATGAAGGCCGACAGTGATGAATCCTCACGAGGTCCCATGTCTGCTCCAGAGAGCGTGTACCACGACACTGCCAGTACCGCCAAAGCGGCGCACACCGCTCCAACGGGATGCCCGTACCAGCCCCCACGTTTCATACTGAAGTTTTCCGCGGCTGTAATGTGCCCGCTGGCAGTATCGCCACAAACATGATCGGGGATACGAACAGAGTCAGCGTCGCCGAGGCTACGAGCCCACCGAGCAAGGATATGGACATGGAACGCTGCGCCGCACTGGAACGCATAAGACACAGCGGGAACAGCGCAACGACGGTAGTCAACGTCGTTGCCAATACCGACCGTACGCGATCTATAGCGCCGGCGTACGATGCAACAGCGCTGGAAGCACCCATTGCTATCCTCGCGATGGACGATTCGTACAGAAGGAGAGCGTTGTTGACGACGAGCCCGAACAATACGACGATACCCATGATGGATCCGGAATCCAGCCCCAGGCCCGCGGCTACCAGGGCAGGACCCACTCCGGCCATCGACAGTGGAATGGTAGCCATGATGGCCAGTGGCAGCGTGAACGATTCAAACTGCGCCCCGAGAACCAGATACAAGAGCACCAGAACGAAGGCTACGGCGCTGAGCATGGCCGTGCCGTACATGGAGAAAACCGAACCATCAGCGCGCTCGACTGACGGGTGGGTGCTGAGCAGCTTTTCAAGTTCCGCGTCGAACCGCTTTTCCATACCGGGGATAGGGATTGGTGATACATACACCACATTCGCCCTGTCCAGCCGCGCTATCGTGGCTTCTTCAGCCGTACGCTCAAAGCTGGTGACTGCTGACACGGGAACCGACGCGCCAGAAGCCAGAATCATGGGTATCGCCGCCAGATCCCCGAGACTGTTTCCTCCGCTTTGTAGCCCAGCACCAGCGGCAAATACCAGCACGTCCATCTGTCGGCCTTCCCGTTCGAGCACCGCCGCTTCTACGCCTTCACTGGCGGCTCGGACGACTCTCGCAGCGTCGGTGACAGAAACGCGAAGCGCCGCGGCTGCCTCTCTGTCTGTACTCATCCGTATGCCAGGCTTGGTACCCTGGGGAGCCATCGTGATTGCCGACAGCAAGTCACCAGCCCTCGACAGCAGTACAGCCACGAGCTGGTCGGATTCTGCCACGGCTTTTTCATGACCACGCGCCCGAACTGTCAGGATGCGCCTTCCATCCAGGCCCAGGATTGTAGCCGCGGGATCCTCTGGTGGGCTTACCGTGACAATCACATCACCGCCAAGCGAGGCACGAGCCGCGGCTGCAATCGCGGCAGTAGCATCAGCAACGTCTGCGCCTCCCAGCAGGGGGCAGACAATCGACAGCGTTTCATCCGAGTACGCGGGATCGGCACGCCGCATAGAATCATCTGGCTCGGAGCCCGCCCAACCATACGCCCCGCCCAGCCCGTCAAGAGAACAGAGAACCCGAGTGAGCCGCAGCGTTGAATCAACCATGCCATCGGCGTCTGTGCCAGGTGGAAACCTGATTGTCGCGATCAGTTCCTGAGCCAAATCTGGCGGCATAAACGAAGCGGGTCTCGACAGTACGAGCGCGCTACCAGCTGCCGCCATCGCCAGAGCTACAACAAGCACTACCACGGGGTTCCGGAGCGCCATCGCGAGAACGCGTCTGTAAGCAGCTTCCAGCGATAAAGCGGCATCGTGTCTTCCCGGCTTCCACAGAACTCGGTACACAGCGGGCAAGGCCAGCACAGCCAGAAACCAGCCAGCTGCGTTTGCTGCCATGATGGCCAGAGCCAGGTCTGCAAACAAAGCGCCCAGTGCGCCCGGTAAAAAATACACAGGCAAAAACACGACCATAGTCGTTATCATGCTGCCAGACGTTCCGGCGAGCACCGTATCTACCGTGATGGCAATATCATCTGGAGATGGCCTGTCCTCAACGGAAGAGAAGCGCGAACCCAGTGCGCCCAGCACTACAACAGCGCTGTCAGATATCATCCCTACAGCCAGCCCCAGGCCACCGAGACTCATGGCATTTATAGATCGACCGCAAGCCCACAGCACCGTGACGCCAGCGGCCAGCGAAAGAGGTATCGACGCGGTGACGAGAGCACCAGCCCCAGCATCGCCTAGCAATACAACCAACACGAAAGCCGCGGCGAGGCTTGCCGCCGCTCCTGCTATAGCTAGATCTCGTGTAGATCGGGCAACCGCGACAGACGTATCCCTGAGCACATCCACCTCAACTGCATCACCACACGTCCTTGCCAATGCCGCAGCGGCTTCCCGTGCATTTCTGGCCGCCCTCACGGGATCCATGCCTGGCCGCACGTACAGCTCCAGTGCCAGTGTTTCTTTGCCATCTACCACGAACAAGCTGTCTCGGGACGCGTTGCGCTCGTATACAGACGCAATCTCGGAGAGTCGATACGCGCCAGTTCGTCCCCGTACAACGAGCTCTGACAATTCTTCGGCGCTGGAAACCCGTCCACGGGCCAGGACGACGAGTTCCAGAGTGCCCTCTCGCACCGAACCGGCTGGCAGATCAATGCTGTCTGCCGCTATCGCGCTGGCAACGTCCAGTACGCTCATACCCCTGGCGGCTGCCTGGTCAACTCGTACCGCTACGGCCGTTTCACGATTCATCCCGCCAACAACCACCACCGAAGCAGCGCCTTCTACGCGCCTCAGGGCGGCGCGGCCTTCGTATTCGGCGAGGCGTTTCGCCAGAGCCATGTTGCCGTCGCGCGGACGAATCGTAACGACGACTACTGGCTCAGAGGCAGGGTCGAAGGGAAGCACCACAGGTTTCTGGGCGCCTTCTGGCAGGGACGGATACACGGCATCG
>JAFGUM010000437.1 GCA_016938515.1 Spirochaetales bacterium
AATTCCCCTCACCTCTTCGCTGTAAAACAACAAAGGCCGCCAGTAGGCGACCTTTGTTGTTTGCTGTTGTGGAGGTGAGGGGAATTGAACCCCTGACCTCTTGAATGCCATTCAAGCGCTCTACCAACTGAGCTACACCCCCGGAGCGAGGGGCATTGTACTGAGGGGTAGCGTTAGTGTCAAGCGTTGCGATGGCTTGCGACGGAGGTGCCAGGCGGCGCATACTCTGCTCATGGAAACGAACATGCGGCTGTCGGCGTCGTGCGCCGTAGGCACTGAACGGGTACTCTCTGGTGAGCTGGAACGCCTCGGCGTAGCAAGGGCCGGACGGTCTGCGGGGCGCGTGGGGTTCGAAGCGGACTCGGCGGGTCTCGCCAGGGTGCTGGTAAACGTGCGCACGGCGGACAGGGTATTCCTTGAGGCCGGCTCCTTCCCGGCTCGTACCTTTGATGACCTGTTCGAAGGCTTCAAGGCCATATCCTGGGAGCGCTGGGTAGGCCCCACCGATCGCCTCATACTGGAAAAAGCCAAGTCGCTGCAATCCGCGTTGTCAGCCCAGAACGCCATTCAGTCAGTTGGACAAAAAGGCGCGTACGACAGGCTGTGCTCCCGGTACAAGGTTGCCCGCATGCCAGAAACTGGCCGTACTGTTTTGACGCGTGTGCGAATCGACAGGGATATGGCAACAGTAGAGCTTGATCTTTGCGGAGAGGCCTTATCCAGGCGAGGCTACCGGAAGCGTCCCACTGAAGCGCCGCTCAAGGAAACGGTAGCCGCGGCTGTGCTGTTTTTGTCGGGCTGGCGTCGATCCTTTCCCCTGTACGATCCGTTCTGCGGCTCGGGTACGATACCCGTGGAAGCCGCGTTGTACGCATTTGACATTGCTCCTGGTCTTGGTCGTGGTTTCTCGTGGGAGACCATGCCAGACGGCGGCGCGAGAGACATCGCGCTGGCCAAGGAGCAGGCAAGAAACGCGGTACGCATGGATCGCGAAGCGCTCATAAGCGGGTCTGACGCCGACTCGGCCGCGCTGGAGGCCGCCCTTGCCAACGCCGGCCTAGCTGGCGTTGGTGACCGGATACGCTTTTTCAGGGCTCGGGCGGAAGAAGCCGCCCCGTTTGCCGAACGCGGTTTTGTAATAACCGACCCGCCGTACGGCAAGCGACTCGGTACACCCGCGGAAGCCGACGAGCTGTACGCGTCGTTACACGCATTTTCAAAGCGTTTCAGAAGCTGGGATCTGTGCTTCGTCGTAGACCGCGAGGACTTTGGCTCTTTTACCTCGGGCGAAGATGCTCGCAAGGAACAGGCCAAAGGTGCGGAACGCGGCTGGAAAAAGACCAAAATCACGGATGGAGCAGAAACACGCTGGTTGCAGCGCTTTATCGCTTCCCGCTCTTGAGCCTCGAAACCACCCGAGACACCAGGACGTGCAGCGCATCACGAAAAACCAGCCCAAGGAAGAACAGTATCGACGCGAGCACCATCACGACGATGGCTGCCGTGTAGTCCCGGTCAAATACGGCGGCTCCCATGTACGAGCTGCCTACGATGCCCGGTAGTCGCCCTATAGTCGATACGACTATAAACGACGCAAACGACAGCCCGCTGGCCCCGGCTACGTACGTGAGCGCGTCCTTTGGTATGCCGGGAATGACGAACAACAGGAAGAACCCCGCTGCCGCCTTGCCGCCAGCGGTGGCTGATTCAATACGACGCAGGCGGTCTGCTCCAAAAACGGCTCGTACGAAGGGCCTGCCCAGCGCACGCCCGACGCCGAAGTTGAACAGTGACCCGGCCAGTATCCCGAGCACGGACCACAGCGTGCCGCCCCAGACTCCAAACGCGAAACCGCCTGCCAGCTGAACCACCTCGCCGGGTATAAAAAACAGGATCACCTGAACCGCCTGAACCGCCATGAAAGCCAGCGGCGCGAGCGACCCGCTGTCCTGCACCCAGGACCGCACCGATTCTGCCGACCGGAACAGCTCGTACAGCGGGTGGCGATACGCAAACGCCACAGCCGCAACCACGAGGAGCACGGCAGGAAACCCCAGTATGGAGAGTACCGTTCTGGCTCGACCCGATGTGTTCATCGGCACTGACTATAGCCCGACACACTGGCTCCCGCAAGATCGGGTGTTGACAGCGCGTCATCAGACCGTATGCTTGTCTGTATATGAGCAACGAAAACATCAGGCAGTACGAGTCGGGAGAGCGTATCTTTACGGAGGGTGAACGCGGCGACCTCATGTTCATTCTCCTCAAGGGCGCCGTCGACCTCAAAATGAAGGTAGAAGGCGGCGAGAACGTGCTGAAAAGCGTGGAGTCGCCCAACGAGTTTTTCGGCGAGATGGCGCTCATTGACGACAGGCCCAGATCCGCCAGCGCCGTGGCCACACGGCTGACCAACGTCCTCGTAGTCGACAGATCCACCTTCGAGAATATGATACTGACCAACGGCAAGTTTGCTCTCAAGATAATCAAGGTACTGTCAGAGCGCATCCGCAGGTCCAACGACCAGGTGTCAGACTTGATCGAGACCATGCCCCGTGAGCGCATAGCGCGAAGCATGACTGATTTTGCCATCCACAACGGCGAGCGCATCCACGATGGGGGAATCAAGGTAAACGTCGAAGCGATGAAAACCTGGATAAACGGGCATATTGGCACGCCCGCGGACGAGATAGACGCGGCTCTGTTCAGGCTCCTCAAGCTTGAGAGCATCGTCTGGGCACCCACGAGCGTCAAAACCAAAGAGTGCGTCGTGCTGCCCGAACCATTTATCAAGGACTACGACCGGCGCGCGGGTTCATAGCTGCCCGAGCGCTCATCGCGGTGTCCCGTTTTTGCGGAGTATTCTTGATAAACATTGTCGCCAAAATGGACAACTACTGACGCGCATAGATCTACCCTCAGCCCGCTGTGGCGGGTTGAGGGTATCAGCGCAGCGCTTCGTGCTCCGCCAGGGCTTTTCTGCACGTGTACTCGCAGAAGGCGCACATGTCGCGGGTCTTGCCGGGGAAGCGTACGCCCGCCGCTTCTAGATGCTCCCGCACCACGCCGAGGCCGGTGTCGAAGCAGGCCCGCACCTGGGGGTTGGTGGCGGCCTTGGCAAGTATCTGGTCGTACGAATCGTGGATCGTCCCGATGAACAGGCGCGGCTCCTCGTTGGCAAAACCGCAGCACGGAGCCACGGCGCCGTACGGATGCACGTACAGCACGTTGCCCGGCCCCTCGCACCAGTCGTCCTCAAACCAGGCGGCGGATTTCCATGGAAGCTCATCGGCGGGCAAGGAGATCGCAGACCTGGCGATGGGGATGACAAGCCCGGCACCGTCGTCGGGCTGATCCTCCCGGCGAGACACATAGGCGTCGTCTACCACGCGCACCGGCTCGCCATACTCGCTCTCTACCCTGCCGCCGAGCGCCGCGGCTACGCGGTCGAGGTCGCGGAAAAACGTGGCATCGTCGGACGATCGCACCGACAAAAGCTCCACGGCATCCCTGCGGCCCCGTACGTCAAAAACAGCGTGCAGGAAGGCAAGGACGCGCTCGGGCTCTTGGCCGTGGTACGCGTCCCAGCTCAGGCCTATAACCCCGTCGAACCCGGCGTCGTACACGGCGGCCAGGCTATGCCGAAGCTCCGCTTCGTCGATCCACCAGTCGCCGTTGGTCATCAGCCTGTCAAAAAACATATCGCGGGCCAGCGCGGCTTTGGTAAGCTCTACTATAAAGTCGAGCCGCAAAAAGGGTTCGCCGCCTGAAAACCCTACCCGCCCGATACCCCCGTCGGCACAGCTATCCAGAAAGGCGACGGCATCGGCTATCGACAGCTCTTCCGGACCACGCTTGACGCGGCAGTGGGAACAGGAGAGGTTGCAGCGCCCAGTAGGCGCAAAGATGATCTCATCGGGATGGAACACCGCTACAGCCTAATCTCAGACAGCCAGAGTATCAAGATCCCAGAAGCTTTGGGCGTTAAAAGGGGTATAACAGGCCCACGTAGTGCAAATACCATAAAATTCTTCAGTAATTTGGCCGTATTGCCTCGTTGGTGACTAAACACTGTTGACGGAAGCGTGTATACTATATGGCGAGAGACTATCTAGACATCGATGTAACGCCCTTTCCTGGGAGTACCGGTTTGTTGCCGGTGTTCCCGGACAACGCAAAGATTTACGCCCGGTGGTCCTGAACTCCCGCAATCGCCTATCCTGGATGGGCGTACATCACAGACTCGGGGCTCAGCCCCGGAAACAGGAAATCACCATGGGCAGAAAACTGTATGTTGGAAACCTCAGCTACAACACGTATGAGAACGCTCTTAAAGACATGTTCCAGGCCTACGGCCAGGTAGACTCGGTAAAGATCATCACCGATCGCGACTCTGGCCAGTCTAAGGGCTTCTGCTTCGTGGAAATGGGTTCTGACGCCGAGGCGCAGGCCGCGATCCAGGGCATGAACGGCCGCGAGGTTGATGGCCGCCAGCTCAAGGTCAACGAAGCGATGGACAAACCCCGTCGCGACAACAACCGCTACTAGGCTGTAGTCCAGGTTACCGCGGGTCAGGGTTAGTACTACTGCCTCAACCCGCGGTACCGCCCCGCTAAAAAAAACCGTCGCACGGCAATTTCGTAGCTATCCAATGTGGTCGCCTTCCGTATGTGCTTGAGGTCATCGTCGGCATCGGCAAACGACTGGCCAAGATATCCCCACAACTCCTTCATCTTGTCCAGGACGTGCCGTTGCC
>JAFGUM010000064.1 GCA_016938515.1 Spirochaetales bacterium
GAGCCAATTTCAAAAGTCGGTTACTTTTGAAATTGGCTTTGCGATTGCTTGCGTTTGCGTTGCAAACGCTGCGCCCAATCGCGGATTCAGGGTAGCTCTTTCAAAACTCCCTGAGTTTTGAAAGAGCCTAGAAGTACTCGTAATGAGGAAGTCGTCTCAAACCGATGCTTTATTGACGGGATTACGATACAGTAGTACATGAGATACCGTACGTGAGCGAGGGCTTGACCATGCAGAAGAAACACCTGGCTATCGCCGTGCTTGCGCTTGCCGCAGCCACGGCAAACGCCGCCGATCTGTCTATTCCATACCTGGGTCTGCTGACCAACGGCCAGCTCAATGAATCCGGCACCTTTGAGCTGTCTACGCGCGTGAGCATCGACATGCTCATCGCGGGCGGCTCCAAGTTTGACGCCTGGTTCTCGCTCGGCTTCAGAAACGCGGCGGTTGAGGACTATCTGCGCGCGGTAGGCGCTTCTTCCAGCCTGCCAGCGGACGCCGATCTGGTCGATCTGACTACCGCGGTAGCCAATCTTGAAGCGGGTACCGGCTTGTCCTTGCGTACGATGGGTATACAGGTCAAGGAAGCCTTTGGCTCGCCACTTGACCTCGCCGCTTTCGTCGGCCACCTCGATACATTCTGTTCCGGTGAAGAGTTCGTGTCGACTTTTGGCACGGGCGATTTCGCGACCAAGTTTCGCGGGTACATGTACTACCCCGACGGCATCGGAGACGATCCGTCCAGGCGATACGACGGGCTCCACGAAGTATACGGCACGGGTCTGCGGCTTACCCTTCCAGGTGACACGCTCGTGCCATCGCTGTACGCGTACCAGGACTCCTGGCTGGGAGCGGGCCGGTGGTCCGCCGACGCGCGCGTGATGCTCAACGGAGAGCTCGTGCGGCTCGAAGCCTTCGCCGGTGGCTCGTACCCCGTATCTACGCTCGGCGTCTACCGCGCCGGCCTTCTGTTCCACTACGATACCGGCGTCATCGGCGACTTTTACGCGCAGATCGGTGTGCCACGCTGGGACCCCACGGAGCCGTTTGGCATGGACGCGTTGTACTTCATGTTCGAGCCGCGCGTGCGCTTCGGGGACGGCACGCTGACGCTCAGCCTGTTCTTTCACCCGGCGTGGTACCTGCAGGCCGAGACCGGCGAGTCCGGCGCGGTTGAACTGCGATTTGATCTTGGCTTTGGCGAAGTGGCCGAAGGCAGCATGCGAGGCGGCGTGGAAACCGAACTGGCGTACGACCCCAACCTCGCCGCGAGCGCTCTGTCGCTGGACACGGCACCGTACCTGCAACTCATCAAGAACGGCGTCCGCTGGGACCTGAGAATGGCCCTGAGAGCCTTCCCGTTCCCCAACCCGTGGTACGGCATGTTTATGCCCACTATCGGCGTATCGACGTCGTACTGATTGCCATGCGCACAAGGAGTCGAGATATGACGACAATACATCGCGCACGCGCCTTGGCTCTCCTGATACTCGCAGCCACCGTCGCGGCGCCACTCAACGCGCTGGACCTCAGCCTGGGCGGCTTCTTTGGCAACCTGGGGCTACCCTGGACGGGTGAAACCGCGATGACCTGGGACCAGTATCCGGCCAACCTCTGGCTATACGGTGGTCACGCGGCCTTTACCGAAGAGTTTGCCGAAGGCTTCTCGCTACGCGTTGAGTACCAGACGGACCCGGTATTGCGTCACGTGGTCCGCGGCGTCGTAACGTACGAAACCGGTGTAGCCAGCATGAGCGCCGGCCCCATGGTTGGCACGTTCAATACGGCTCAAAATCCGCTAAAAGCCGGCATAGACATCGGCTTCAGAATCGAAGCACCTGGCATCGCCTTTTTCTCTGTGGATACAGCCTCGTCGATGGGCGTTGGCCTGGCTTCAGAGGGAGACTACTCACAGGAATTCTCGGAAATTACCGCTGGCTGGTACGTGTACAACGCCATCTGCTCCGTGCTGATGACCAGCAAGCGCTTTACGCGGGTTCCCGCATCGGGAACAGCCCTCGTTGACGCGTCCACCGACTACCGATTCTCCGTAGACGTGTACAAAAAAGGCGCTCCGTACCGCGTCGTAGCCGACCTGGGCTACCGCACCATGACGAGATCCTACGACAGTACCACCGCGGACGGCCTCGACGCCATCGTGCTGGGAGCAAGCGTAGACGCTCAGGTCTCTCCGTGGGTAAACGTAACAACGGGCCTTGATTCTGGTGTGTACGTTTTTGGCATCGAAGAACTCGCTGGCCGCGGCCCCGCAGCTACCGCGTTCATCTTCCAGGCCACGCTCGGCGCCATCATCAAACTGCCCTCAACCCCCACACCATAGCCCCCGCAGCCGCGCACGGACGCGCGGCCATGAGACCAATCCCTTTAAAACAAGCCAGCGCGCCACGGATGGCGCGCCAGTATGACGCCGGCGCAGCGAAGCGAGCCGGTACGGCATGGATGCCGATACGTCATGGATGCCGAGCCGCGCACGGACGCGCGGCCACATACAGGCCCGTCCGCTTAATCGGACGGGTACGTCACGGATGACGATGAGCCGCCGGAGATTCGAACTCCGTACCCACGCCTTAAAAGGGCGTTGCTCTACCGAGTGAGCTAGCGGCTCCAGTTACCAGAC
>JAFGUM010000438.1 GCA_016938515.1 Spirochaetales bacterium
ACGACGCTCCCAGCGTGGCGGCGCAGCGGCCGCTCCCCACGGCTATGGGCACAGACACCACGTACACGCCGCGCGCGCAGAGCAGCTCGCCAAACGAATACGCTTCTCGGAGAAGCTCCGTCTTCACCTCCGGGAACAGCCCGGTCTCGCGTTGCAGGTAGGCCATGAGCAAACGCCCCGAAGGGGTCTTGAGCGCGGGATACAGCCCCGGACGCACGCCAACGCGTATATCCCCGGTGCCCTCGATTTCGTACACTATATGCAGCTTGTCCTGCAACAGTAGCCCGAGGTGTACCGACGCCCCGCAGCGCGCGGCAAAGCGCCGCATGGGCCCTTCCGCGCGGGCGATTATTGCAGAGTCCAGTTTGCGGTCCGCCAACCCGTACGCCCTGGCACCGGGAGTGTACGCGCCCGATGCGGTCTTTACGAGAAAACCATCGTTAGCCAGGTACTCGACCATGCGCTGTATCTCCGACACCTTGAAGCCAACATCGCTTGCTATGCGGCTGAGCGTCAGCGGATCGTTGCCCGCAAGCACGTGTTCGAGTATGCGCAGTCCTTTTTCGAGGGCGGGGGCGTTGCCGGGCATACCCCCATTGTACCCCCGACATGACCGGCGGTAAAGCGGCAGTTATCGGACGCGCGCGTACAGCTTTCGCCGGCTGGCGATTCCGGCTTCTACGAGTAGCCCCGCCTTGGAGTACGCGTACAGGATCTTGCGCGCCCGCGACGCGTGTATACCCAGCGCGGCGCCGAGCATGGCGGAATCACACGGGTCGGCCAGGTTCGCGGGCAGGAGGCGCAGCCAGTCGTCGCGAGTATCAAAGCTGGTAGTGGCGACAACGTCTAGCAGGTCGCGGGACAGCACGTGGTCACCCTTCCTTCGCCACGAACCCGTACCGTCACGAACACGCAGCTCCCGCGCGCGTACGAGCACGACGTCGAAGCGCACGTTCGGCGACGCCACGAGCAGCGTAGCGTACACGAGCTCGTCAAAGAGGCTGTACACATCCCGTCTCGTCTTCGCCGAGCGTACCGAGGCAACGGAACCGTCCGCGGGATCGATGCGCTGAATTTCTGTCTGCACGACTATGGGATGAACGATGCGCACCGGCATAACGCACGCGAGGTGCAGAACCTTTTCTACGATGGCGCCGATGTGGCGCGTCTGCACCTCGACCAGCTCATCGGGCAGCACCACGTCTACTATCTTGCCCGCAATCGCTGCTTCGAGGCGCGCACCAGCCCGCGCCGCGTACAAGGCTTTGAGCGAGGCGTGCAGGCCGCGCTCGGCGTACAGCCCGATACCCGGAGACTCGGCTACTGGCGAGAGTCCACCCCGGGTTAGCGTGCTGTCGGCCATGCCAGCCTCCAGCTAGCGCTTGACGAGAACCATGACGGTTCGATCTGCAGCCACCTTGGACCCGGCGACGTAATTTCTGAAGTCTATCATGATGGACGCCAGCAGCGAGTCGGCGTTTTCAGGATCGGCGCGGAAGAACGCCGCGCGTAGCCGCTCTGCACCGTACTGCACACCCTTGCTGTTGACGCTGGAGACGAGGCCGCCGGTATACGCCAGCAGCGCGTCGCCAGAGCGCATCGACAGCTCGATGACGTCAGGGTCGGCGGTGTAATCGTCCCGCCCCAGCGGCGGAGCCTTGCTGTACCCTGCCCGCGGCGTGGTATTCAGGACTTCCCCAGAATCGCTCCGGCGCAGCAGCATGTCGCCGTGAGACGCGTTTACCACCTCGACCTGGCTACCGCGCAGGCGCAGGAACAGGCCGGAAACGGTGTTGCCCGCCGCTGACAGCTCGCGCACCAGTTCCCGGTTTATCTCGACAAAGGTCGTCGTAATGGGATCGGCTATCCTGTCTGCCGCCTGCCGGCTAAAGATATTCTTGGCGAGCACCGTAACGAGTCCACTCGCGATTCCCGAGCCCGAAACGGTGCCGACAACAGCACCCGCGAGGGTTCCGTAGCTCTCGTAAAAATCATAGAAGTCACCGGAAATTCCGGCGGCCGGTTCAAAAACGAAGGCAACGTCCCAGTCGCGCGTCACCGGGGCGGTAGCGGGGAAAAACCCCTTTTGCACTGCCGCGGCGATACGTACATCGCGCTCGGACTCGCGCATCGCGCTTGTCAGCGTATCGTTGGCCCTCGCCACGTCTTCGTTGAGCCGACGCCTCTCGGCAGCCGCGGCTGACAACTCGGCCGTACGCGCTTCCACTTCGGCTTCAAGGCCTTCGTTCATGCGCTCCGCCTGGTCCGCCGCCGCGGCAAACTGCCTGGCGAGCACCGTGGCCGTGAGCAGCATGAACACGAAGAACGCATACTTTACCCAGTTGAGCGCGTCTGCCTGCGGCGTAGCCAGCACTATATCAGCTACTCCCGCGGCGGCCAGCAAGATTACGCCCCACAGAATCTGGCCAGAATCCGAGCGCAGCACAAGCACCGCCACAGACGCCCCGACGCCGCGGCCTTCGTCCCCAGCGGCTCCTGCCCCCGAGCCGGTTCGCAAGGCGCGGTAATCTCGCGCCAGCGCCTTGCCCAGCACAAACACGAGGAATTGCGCGGCGGCTACTGCACACAGCGCGATCCACGCGTACAGAAGCGGTTCAAGCCTCAGGAACAAGCCCGCGACGGCAAACGCTGCCGATACCAGAGCCACGCCCAGCACGAACCTGGACGCGCGCCCCCACAGCAGCGTTCCTGTAAAGGTCAAAGCCGTGGGCAGCGCCAGGAACAGCGACGCGTACTCCAGCCAGCGCAGTATCGCCGTATTGGCTATGATGGTGGGCGCGATATTGGTTCTTGCGGCCAAAAACAGCGCAAACAGCAGTGAAAGCGCGCTAAAGTACAGGTATCCCTTGTCTTTGGGGCGCAACACGAACAGAACGGCATGGTACAACGCGAAGAACGCGTAAATTCCTATAAACATGAGATCGAGATACTCACGAGTCGCGGGAGCCAGAGAACGGTACGAATCGATGACGTAGGGCCCGGCGCTGGCAAAGCCGCTCTTGTCGTCTACGGGGTCGCCGACGATGCGAAACGCCAGCAGGTTGTCTCCACGCCGAAGCAGCCGCTTATCCAGCGGCACGACGACGTTCTCGAGCGACCGCTCAACAGGCCTGGAACCAGCCAAGGCCAGCTCGTCTCGCACGAGCTGACCGTTGAGGTACACAGCCCAGCGCTGCCCCACGTGCTTCAGGAACAGCGCGGGATCGCTGGCGTTCAGCAGCGTCAAATCAGCCTGAAACGGGATGAGCGCGGTCAGCTCTACCGGAGACTCCCGCAGCAGGCTGAAACGCCCCCCCGCGGGAACACCGGGCAGCCGCACGTCACGGATGCGCAGCTCGCTCTCACCGTGCATAGGAAACGCCACGATCCACGCCTCGTCATCCACGGCCGGAATCACCCGCGTCCACGACTCCTCAAAGCCGGTGCGCACAAAAACGAGCGATTCGCCAAGATCGGCAAATTGCGCGGATACCGTACAGGTGAGGGCAAGCATTATTCCGAAGGCAACGTTTCGTTTCATAGCTTTGCACCATCCTACGGTCCGTTTGCCTGTGGGTCAAGCGATACGTGTTGCGGCGCTTGCATCGCCGCATTATGGTGGTAGTATGCACTGGCGCCTTGGCAGGCGTCACGCCGGGACACTTGTATTGAAAGGATCAACGATGAAAGGCCTAATAAAGACAATAGTGACGCTCGCCGTGCTTGGCGGAGCGTTGTACCTGACCAACCCGACAATCACCGACTTTGGCTCCTACTACGGTCGCAAGCAGGTAGCCAGCCAGAAAAACACCGGAGGGGTCTTGGGCGACATAGCCAAGGCCCTCGCCGAATCAGGGGCCGATCTTGTCGTCAAAGCCGGCTTCAAGCGCGATGACAAGCTCATATTCAGCGTGTATACGCTGGGTCCCGCGTCTAAGCCTCTCGAGCGCTATATTGGCTTTGCCAAGTTCGTATTCATTGAGCTGCCAAATTGATAGCAGCGCCTCGATTGTAGTTCCACGCTTGTAGATTAGATCGTCTCGCACTACGATTATGACCATGGGCACAGAACGGATGCGCGCAGGGGCAACGGTCTTGAGGCGACACTGGCCTGCCATTACTGCCGCGGCGCTGGTTGCGGCTTTAATACTGGTTGTTGCCGTATACGAAGGATGCTCACAGAGCTCCCGACTCGTCCAGCACGAGCGCGTACACGTGTTATTAGAGGCTTCGGCCGTTCGTGTTGCTCTCGAGAGCAGCCTCAACGAGCGCATAAGCCTCGAGCGGGGAATCGTCGCCTTCGTTGCCTCCAGGCCAGAGCTTCGTTCTGACGAGTACGCCTCGTTTGCCAAGGCGCTGATGCTCGACGATCCAGTCATACTGAATCTTGCGGTACTCGAAGGAACGACCATCAAGTTCGTGTATCCGTACGAGAGAAACGCCGCCGCCATAGGCGCCGATCTGGCCCTGATTCCAGAGCAAGCGGCGTCTGTGCGGAGGAGCATGGAGTCTGCCGAGCCTCTCGTATCCGGGCCGTTCCAGCTCGTACAAGGCGGTCAGGGCATAGTAAGCAGGATGGGTATTTTCCCCGACGGTCCGCAGGGGAGGTACTACTGGGGGCAAGCCAGCGTCGTGCTTGACGCCGAAGAACTGTTCCGCAGGGCAGGTGTTACAGGACACCCGAACATCCAGTTTTCCCTGCGCGCCACCCAGGGTGATACTTCAACGCGCTATATTCTCGGAGACGAATCGACCATGGGATCAGACCCCGTAGCGCTCCACATCAGCGTGCCCGGAGCTTCATGGGCGCTCGACGCCATCCCCATGAACGGCTGGACCTCGTATACCAGGGTAGTGTTGACGCTGAGCCTGGGCGGCGCAGTCTTCGCGTTCGTGAGCGCTTTCGTCGTGTACGAGCTTATCACGACGCGCTGGACCCTGCGGGAGATGGCGTTCAGAGACCCTTTGACGGGCGTACCCAACCGGCTTTTGTTCCAGGACAGGCTGCTCATGGCGATAACGCGCGCCACCCGGGAAAGCACGGGCGTGTGCGTCTGCATGCTCGACCTCGACGACTTCAAGCGGATCAACGATAACTACGGACACCAGGCGGGAGACCGCCTGCTCCAGGCCGTGGCAACGCGACTGGGGTCGTCACTACGCAAGAGCGACACGGTAGCCAGGCTGGGCGGCGACGAGTTTGCTGTGGTAGCCCCGGTAGACGATCCAGAGCTAGCCTCTTCAGTAAATGAGCGCTTGCGGGGCTGCCTGCTCGATCAATTTACCATAGGTACTGACACGGTGAGCGTAGAGGCAAGCCTTGGCTGTGCGCTCTATCCGCGCGACGGCACCGACGCCGACGCTCTGCTGGCTATCGCCGATCACCGCATGTACGCAAACAAGCGCCGCAAGGATAGCAGCACTGCCCACGCGCGGCGATAAGCCCAACGCCCGCTCCCAGCGCTTCCTCCGTAAAAACTTGACGTTCAACTAATTTGAACGTTACACTGCTCCGGTACTACCGATACTCAAGGAGAACGCCCATGCACAGTGATCTACGCAGGCTGCTCGACGCGGCCGCGGGTGCAGCGAAGGAAGCCAGCTGGCTCGGCATACGCAGACGCAGGACGACAGCGACGTACTACATGGCCAAAGATGGGGCCTTCGATCAGGCTATTGGCGGAGTCGACGACGGCGTGATGGTGGAGGTGCTGTTTGACGGCCAGTTCGCGTACGCCGCCACGCCGGACACCTCACCTGCCAGCGTAGCCGCAGCCGCCCGATCGGCTCTGGCCAGCGCCAGGGCAGCCTCGGGCAGAGGCGTCTACCGGTTCGACGAATCGGTTCGTCCGCCCACCGTAACCAGGTACGAAACGCCGCGACTACGCAAATCGCCACTCGTACCCGACGGGGTGTTCTCGTTCCTCATCGACGCGTGCGGCGCGCTCAGGGCGTCTGACGAGGTAATCCAGACCACGGCGATGGTCGAAGCGGGCCGCTACGACTACGAGATCGTCTCAACCAACGGCGCCGACCTGGAGCAGACGCTATACTACATCGGCACGAGCCTGCAAGCGGTCGCCCGCCGCGGCGACATCGTGCAGCTGCGCACCGCCAACGGCCCCCGCGGCCTGACGCGGCAGGGCGGCTGGGAGCTGCTCGACACCGACGCGTTGCTGGCCGACGCGAAGCGGGTCGGCACCGAAGCGGTGGAACTGCTCGGCGCAGAGTCGTGCCCGAGCGACAAGCGCACCCTCGTGCTTACCCCCGACCAGATGATGCTGCAGATTCACGAAAGCGTAGGCCACCCCCTGGAAATAGACCGCATCCTCGGCGACGAGCGCAACTACGCCGGCTCGAGCTTCGTCAAGCTGGAAGATATAGGCACGCTGCGCTACGGGTCCGACCTGATGAACATCAGCTATGATCCCACCATCCCCGGCGAGCTGGCTTCGTACGGCGCCGATGAGACAGGCAACCTGGCGGTCAAGCAGTTCATCATCCAGAACGGCATACTGAAACGCGGCCTTGGCAGCCTCGAGAGCCAGGCTCGCTCGGGCGCACCGGGCGTGGCCAACCAGCGCGCTACCTCGTGGAACAGGCCGCCGATAGACCGCATGGCCAACCTGAACCTGGAGCCCGGCGCCACGTCATTCGACGACATGATAGCGTCAATAGAAAAGGGCGTGCTGATGCGCACCAACCGCTCGTGGTCCATAGACGACTACCGCAACAAGTTCCAGTTCGGCTGCGAGTACGGAACGCTCATAGAGAACGGCAAGCTTACCAAAACAGTACGCGACCCCAACTACCGCGGCATCTCGAGCACGTTCTGGCGCAACCTGTCGGCGGTAGGTACCGCAGACACGTTCCAGCCGTTCGGCACTCCCAACTGCGGCAAGGGCGAACCCAACCAGGTCATCTTCGTCGGGCACGCGAGCCCTGTGTGCGCGTTCTCCGACGTCGAGGTATTCGGAGGCGGCAAATGACCAACGACTTCAAGGCGCACTTCGACGCCGTTTCTACCCGCGTATTCGCGGAACTGCTGCCGGGTGAACAGGCTGCCGTCAGCTATCAGGCCGAGCGCTCGGCGTTCATGCGCTTCAACAACGGCAAGGTCCGCCAGTCCGGCACGGTAGAACAGGCAGACCTCACCATAAAGATGTGGAAGGGAGCGGGGACCTGGCAGTTCCAGGTGGCCCTCTCCGGCGACGACGACGTTGACGACGAACGGGTGGCCGAGGCCATCGGCTCGGCGCGCGCCGTGTTGCCGCTGCTGCCGGCCGACCCGTACCAGGCCATACCGACAGCAACGGCGTCGTCTGACGCCAGGTACCCGGGCGTGCTGCTGCCCGAGTCGGAAATACCGGCGCGCGTGCTCGGGCCGGCGGCCGGCATGGACTTTACCGGCCTGTACTCGCAGGGTCTCGTCTGCAGAGCCGCGGCCAACTCCGCCGGCGCCAGGCACTGGTTCCAGACGGAGACCTTCCTCGTCGATTACTCCGCGTGGCTGCCAAACGGCAGGGCGGTCAAGTCATCGTACGCCGGGCGGGACT
>JAFGUM010000065.1 GCA_016938515.1 Spirochaetales bacterium
CATACCCGGCGCCGAGATTTATGTAACGTACCAGCGCAGGCAGACTACGGGCCGTGTCGTTACGCGAACCGAACGCGTAATGTCCGACGAAAGCGGCGTAGTCCGTTTTGCACCCCCGCCTCCTGATTTCGTCGGCAAAGCCAGGCTCAGCTTTGCGCTCAACCTCGACTCAACGCGTGAGCTTTTGGACAAGGTGCCGGCCGCGTACGACGCGTACGTCGAAGCAATAGACGATGACCTTGCCAGGCGCTCCATAAGCTTTGAATACACGGTGGCTTCCGCCGCGCGCACCATACCTACAGGCGTCGCCGTAGTAGAGCTTACCGATGACGGCAGGCCTGCCACCACCTCGGCCGCTCAGGGCGGGCTCTTTGAGACGCTGGCCAAGGAGAAATTCAAGACGGGTCTGGCTCCGCTCGACCCGGCTATAGTCGCCGCGATGGACGATGTAGCGATACTTAAAGCCGGCAAAGCGCAGTACGGTTCGGGCCTCGCCCGCCTCATCTACGGCGTGGCCAAGATTGACAACGCGGTAAAAGACGGCTCCATGTGGCAGGTTACCGCGTCAATGGCAGTTCGCTGCGTCGACTTTGCCACCGGCATGATTCTGTACAGCGTCGAAAAGACCGCCATCGTCGTCGGATCGGATGAGACGACGGCTCGGAGGAACGCGCTCGTCCAGGTAGCGAGGGAAGCCGTAGCCAAAGACCTGATGGCCAACCTGCCGTAACTCAGTCCCGGGCTGGAACCTTGGCCCATCCCCAGGGTTCCAGCGTAACGCCGTATACCCTGCGGCTGCGTGACGAATGGTTGAGTACCAGTCGCCATGGGTGGCCATCATCATCGAGCCTGGGAACAGCCTCGATATCAGCCCCGGCGAATCGCGGTTTGATTCCAGCTTCGCGCAGTATCTTCCTGTACAACACCAGCATAGCCACAGGATCGGGGCTCGTGCCAACGTACCAGACCCTCCCGCGCCCTACTCTGTTTACCGTAATCGCGGCGCAACCGCGGTA
>JAFGUM010000439.1 GCA_016938515.1 Spirochaetales bacterium
CGACATGTCTCGCCCATGAACGCCACGGAACAGCACGACGCGCCCTTCCCGCGGCAGCCGGTACCGGTCGCCGACCAGCTTGATGGTCGCCTGTGCGGGGTACCCCCGATCGAGCAGCGAACGGTAATCCCGTATTGCCTCGATCAAACCGGATTCCGTTTCAGCGAAATCGCCAGACTCCAGCATATACCCCCCCGCGGTTTTCGGGATACGACGATTATGCACCGATCACCCGGGGCGTCAACAGCGCGGTAGTAAGCCAGTAGCTAACCGTCATCTCGTTAAAAATTAACCTGTCACGACTATCTTTTTAGTATGGTGTTATTTTGCTCTGTGGCGTCCTGGGGCGTTCGTCGATGAACTACATGATTCTTGCCGCGGGCAAAGGCTCCCGCATGGGCTCTCTCTCTACCTACCTCCAAAAATGCATGTACCCAGTACTCGACAGACCCTTTCTCGAGCTCGTCCTGCAGGGCATCGTAGCCAATCGCTATTTTTCAGCGCGGGACGACAGAATCGTAATAGTTACAGGATACGAAGCCGAGCAGATCACCGGGTACTTTGGCAACTCATGGCGGTCCATCCCGCTGCGCTATGCTTTGCAGGAAGAGCCGCTCGGTACGGCTCACGCGGTAGCTACCGGGTATACGAAGTGTATCCAGGATACCCCGACGATAGTAGTGCAGGCAGATGTCTGGGCATCCCCTGGTTTCTACGAATCGCTCATTGCGCACCCGCTGGACAACGCGCTGTCTATATTCCGCCACGAATGCGCTTTCGAGCACAAGGAACGGGTCGATGTTGAAGATGGAATGCTTCGCCGTGCCTGGTGCGGCACTGGCCCGTTCGTTGAGTGTGGCATCTGGAAGTTTTCTCCAGAGCTGATCACGTACATGATGAGCCGAAAAGAGGACGAATACAGGGCCCTGGCTTCTGTCCAGGCGGCTATAGAGCATGGCGTCCCGGTTGCCGCGGTTGAACGCGACGCATGGATTCACCTCGGAGGGACAGAGCCGAGC
>JAFGUM010000440.1 GCA_016938515.1 Spirochaetales bacterium
CGAAGAGCTTCCCGTACAGTTCGTTGTATCGGGACTCGGACAGGACCGCCGGGATGCGGTAGTCGCTACCAGTGACAGAGAGGACAATCTCGCCCGCGCCTTTGAAGACAACACGATTGAAGGCGAGCGTCAAGTTCGCCCCGAAAAGACTTGCCGATTGCAGCAGGGGTGCACCGGTCACGATGTCGATAACACGCTGCTCGGCCAGGGTATTCCCGTCGCCCGCGGCAGGCAGATTGACGTAGGCATTCACCACAGTCGCATTAGCGTCAGTAAAGGTCACCCCTGTGGTAACGAGGGCCGTCACATCCAGGGCACTGGCACTGTCTCCCTCCTGTACCGTATAGCGGAACGAAAGCGCCATCGTGCCGGACCCACCGGTATACAGGGCCTGCCGTACAGGACTGGTATTGAGCGAGAGGGCGGGGGTTCCGCTTACAGTCACCGCTTTACGAAGGTTCAGCACGATATCAATATCGGTACCGGCTCCATAACGGCCGTCGGACCTCGTCGTGGAAAGCGAAGTCAAGAGTTCTCCGGCGTCGATATCAAAACTTGTGGCACTTGATACAGGAGACACATTACCGGCTGCATCGCTCTGGCGCGCTTGTACAACGTAGCTACCGTTGGTCCCTATGGAAACAGCGCTCACATAGGTCTGCCAGTTGCTTCCACTGTCGATAGTGTATTCAATGACAGCACCGGCCTCGCCGGTAATGGTGAAGCTCTGTGCCGTATACTTGGTCCCGGCAGTAATACCGGAGACCAGAGGGGCTGCAGGTGTCGCAGTATCAACAAGTATGCTGCGATTGAGCGCCCCTCCCCCGGCGGGGGCAAAGCTGTTTCCCGCGGCATCGGCAATGATCGCACCATTCAAATCGAAGCTGTCGACAGAGAGGGCCGTAGAAGCGGTATTGCCGGCAGCGACCGTATAGGTGAAGAGATAGCGGGTATCGCTCAAACGGGCGGTAAAACTTGCATACACGCCTGTCCCGCTCGAGAGCTCAAGGCGCGGCGACCCGCTATCGGTATTGAATACTACCGGCTCGCTAAAGTTCA
>JAFGUM010000441.1 GCA_016938515.1 Spirochaetales bacterium
AGGAGCGTCATAGACGTGCAACTACCGGCGATGATAGAGCTGTACGCGCGCATCAGTTCCAGCGGCGCTTAGATCACAGGAGCCGGGGTAGCGGCCTCATACCAAGCCGAGCCTGACAAGGGCTACCGAGGCAGCTACCAGCGCCGCTGTTTCGCTCTTGAGTATACGAGCTCCCAGGGTGGCGAACGAAAAGCCGTTAGCCGCGAGCGCATCGAGTTCCGCGTCTGTCCAGCCCCGCTCGCTGCCGACGGCCAGCCACAGTGGCGCATCCCCTGTCACGAGCGCAGCCTGGGACAGGGGAGCAGAGCCAAACGCCACGGTACCCCGGTACGGATCGAGGGCCCAGGCCTGGCCGGCGAGAGCTTGTGCACCGCTTGCCTGATACGCGCTACCCGGAAGCCCCGGCAAGGCAAGAGCTCTGGCAAGCGTCCACGCGGTATCCACCACGGGCAAACGAGGATTGGCCGCCTGCTCGGCTCCTTCTATCAGCGCGTGGCGAAACTGCCTGTGCTTGAAAAAATCGCTCTGGATGTATGATTTCTCGCCGAGCTCGGTGCCGGACAGCACGATGCGGCTGAGGCCCAGGGAGCACAGGTCTTTGAGGATGCGGTTAGCCTGAATGGGTCTCGGAAAGCCGAGCAACAACGCCAAGGGTGGTAGCTGCGGAGCGATGGCCTCTGCGCGAAACGACAGCACCATGCCGGTATCGTCGAGCGATTCGACTATGGCCGTTCCGAGGCGACCATCCGGGGTGCCGGCTCTCAGCTCGTCGCCCCGGCCCTTGCGCAGCACTTTGGACACGTGCGCGACGCGCCTGTCCGCTGGTGGTATGAGGGTGCCGATTTCGGCTTCATCCAGAAACAGCATGTTCACGCGCACCCTCCATCGCGGTCTGCGCTTTCACCAGCGTACCGTTACGGAGCTGGGGCAAAACCGTGAAGGCTATCGTAGCAGAGAGGAGAGGCAAAAAAAAGACCGCCGCGTTGCTCGATGGACCCGCGCCGCGGTACGGCGCAGTGACCGCGCCATCGCGGATGGCGCGAGTATCCGTTGGGAATGAGTGTACACTTCCAGTCCTCGGTCCTCCTTGCGATCCACAGAGCAACGCGGCGGACGGCAGGTCCGCTAGTGCGCCTACGGGTGGCGGTCAGTCCCCCCTAGGGCGATTTTTTTTATAATCAGCAAAAGTCGCTGTCCATACTATTAACGGTACGTGACGTCGGCTTCGTAGTCGACGCCGTCAATATCAAAGCCGTGAGCCTCCAAAAAATCGTGCCTAAAACCGGCGAGGTCTACTTCCTGGGCCAGGTTTTCTTCTGTAGCCGCCATAAAGTGCCGGCTCGTGCTTTCCTGCACGTCAGTTCTCATTTCACGGTCGTCCATCCTGATGCGACCCGCTTCGTCAACGGGGACGCCACCGGAAGCAAACAGCCTCTCTTCGTAGAGCCGCAGCATCTGATCAAGGCAGTCTTCGTGCAGGTCAAGATCCTTCATGGTCCTGAAGAGCGCGGCGACGTATAGCGCCACCACCGGTATAACGGCACTGGCCCGCGTTACCACGGCTTTGTTCACCGCGACCCACGCGTGCCCCCCGGACGTGCTGAGGTACGAATCAAGCGCGACGGCGGTCTTTTCAAGGTGCTCTTTGGCCTTGCCTATGGCCCCGCCCCGGTAGATGCGCGAGGTGTTTTCCGGACCAATGTACGAGTACGCGAAGCTCTGGCATCCAGGCGCCAGCACGCCAGCCTCGGCGAGCGCGTGTATCCACATCTCCCAGTCTTCGCCACCCATTACCTTGACGGTTGCGGCCACTTCGTCATCGGTGGCGGGTTGTATGGATACTTCGCTCATGGCTCCGGTAACAACGTCGAAGGTGCGGCCGGTAAATGGCTCGCCAATAGGCTTGAGCGCGGAGCGGTACATCACGCCGGTGGCTGGATCAACGCGAACGGGGCTTGCCAGCGAGTAGACAACCTGGTCGAAGCGCAATCCCTCGGCTCTGGCCCGCTCTATGACTTCGGCGCGCGTCGCGTCTGCGAAGGCGTCGGCATTGATGGTATGGGAGTAGAGCCCCGCGGCCTTGGCCGCATCATCAAACGCCCTGTTATTGTACCAGCCCGGCGTTCCGCTCTTCGTATCACCGGGTTCGCGCTCCAGCGACACGCCCATGGTGCCGGCTCCGCAGGCAAACGCCGCGGAAATCCTGGTAGCCAGACCGTAGCCGGTGGAGCACCCGATGACGAGCGTGGTCCGAGGCAACGGCTTGCCAGCGTGCAGAGCCGCCGTCTGTATGGCTGCCGAGCTGGATCTGGCTCTGGCCGCCCACGCGTCGACCATGGCTGCGCACCCTGCCGGGTGCGCGTTCAGGCACAGGTTGCTTCGTATCATCGGCTTGATCATGCGAGTTCCTCCGCGCCAA
>JAFGUM010000442.1 GCA_016938515.1 Spirochaetales bacterium
ACCCCGAACTCTGCGCGGATTCCTTCCACCGCGGTATCCACCTCGTCGTTGGCCACGATGTAGGAAATTTTTATTTCAGACGTCGTGACGGCATACACGTGTACGCCCAGGCGCGCCATGCACGCGAATAGCCGCCACGCGACGCCAGACTGGAACTCCATGCCGGGGCCTTCTACCGTAATTTTAGTAGTGTTGTCCACTATTGATGACTTTGGGGTGGGGTAGGTTCTGGACAGTTCAGACAGCAACTCCCGCGTTCTGCCTACGTCGCGAGAGTTTACCGTAAAGGAAAGCGACAGCGGCTCGCCGGGAGAACCCGAATGGCTTATCATATCGATGAATACGTCAGCCGACGCGAAACGGCCGTACAGTTCGGCGATCGCTTCCATGCTGTTGGGGAACTCGTCAAGCGTGACGACAGCCTCACCCGGATACGTGTACACGGTTGTTATGGCGCTTGCTTCATTTAGAACATCTTGCATGCTGTACTTGCCGGGTTTGCGCCTGAGAAGGTATCGAGCGGCGGCTATGGCTCCGCTGGCGAACACCTGCCGCGAGTAGGCTTTGTGTCCGATCTGCACCAGCTCGTCTAGCCCGGTAAAGTACACATCGTGCTCTCCTACCAGGGTACCGCCGCGTACGGCGTGAATGCCCAGCTCGTCGTCTGCGCGAAGCGAGTCACGGCCTTCTCGTCCCGCTACGTAGCGCAGCTTGTTGATGCGTACTTCGTTGATGGAGTCAGCCAGCATCAGTGCCGTGCCGCTCGGCGCATCCTTTTTTAGCTTGTGGTGTTTCTCCACAATTTCGACGTCGTATCGTTCGCCGAGCGCCTTGGTGGCGTCTTTAACCAGCGTCTGCAGCAGGTTGATACCTATAGACATGTTGGCCGAATTGAATATCGGTATCTTCGTGGCTGCTTCGCTTACAAAAGCCATGTCTTCCGGTGACAAACCCGTTGTTGCTATGACTACTGGTAATCCGCGCCTGGCGGCTTCCGGCAGGTACCTGGGCAGCATTGCCGCGTGGGAAAAATCTATGAGGACGTCTGCTGGCACGTCGCAATCAGCCAAATTGCCAAAAACCGGATAGCCAACCGTTTCGGTATCGCGGTCGATACCCGCCACCACCAGCATGTCCTGCAAAGGCTCGATCGCCGTAGTAAGAACCCTACCCATGCGCCCCTTGCTACCGCAGAGAATCACCTTGATCATCAGCCATCCTGTTCCGCCGCTTTTGGCTACCTGCATCGCATCATACCGTATCGCCATGGTGTATAGCAACATTGATTCTGTCAATAGCAACAAGAATGAGGCTATCCTCTTGACATTCGCCCTCTGGTAGTGTAGTTTTCTCCTGCTTTCAGACGAGAGCTTTCCCCTGTAGCTCAGCTGGCAGAGCAAGTGGCTGTTAACCACTGGGTCCGTGGTTCGAATCCGCGCGGGGGAGCAA
>JAFGUM010000066.1 GCA_016938515.1 Spirochaetales bacterium
ACGTCGACGATAGCCGCCCCGGCGATCATCATGATACTAAGGCAGAAATTCCCCGAGTTACCCGCGGATGCCATATCAATCATCCTGCCTGCGCACATGTTCGCGTTCTACTTTGGCATCATCGCCGACGTTACGCCGCCGGTAGCTCTCGCAGCCTTCGCGGGTGCCGGCATAGCCAAAGCCAACCCGATGAAAACCGGTTTTGCAGCCTCCAAACTGGCTATTGCGGCTTTCCTCGTGCCGTACATATTCGTGCTCAACCCGTCTATGCTGCTGATCGACATAACTTTGGTGCCAGGGCTCATCATGGTCGCTACATCCATGATAGGAATCATCGGTGTATCGGGAGGCATCATGGGCTACCTGGTGTACAAAGCCGTATGGTGGGAACGGATAGCGCTGGTTCTAGGTGGCGTTCTGCTCGTAGACCCTGGTTCCGCGTCAGACCTGTTTGGCATTGCGCTACTGTCGGCTCCCATCATTTCCCAGTTTATACGAAAGCGGGCGGCCAAACCCGCCGCAAGCGCATAGGTACAGAGTGGTGCGGGAGCCAGATGGTTTCCGCTACCATGATTCACTGATTCGACGTAGCCATAATGCTGTCTAATGTAGTAGTATTACCGTATGTCCGGCATCTTTGACGTGATCTACGAGGATGGTGACTACGTCGTCGTCAACAAGCTCGCCGCGGTGCCTGTCTTGCCAGACAAGAGCGGTGATTCTTCGTTGAAGGACTTTGTCGCGGAGCTACGACCAGGCAAATTCGTCGAACCGGCGCACCGCCTGGACAGACGTACGAGCGGCGTCGTGGCGTTTGCCAAATCCAGGCACAGCCTTGCCGCGCTTTCAGAAGCGTTTCGCGAGCGCCGCGTAACAAAAATGTACTGGGCGGTAACCGAACGGGCGCCTGAACCGGCGTCTGGAACGCTCAGACACCGGCTCATTCACGACAAACGGCGCAATCAGTCAAAAGCCATACCCGCCGACGGCGAGAGCGGTTCCGATATAGCCGAGTTATCATACGAACTCGTCGGCGCCAGTGAACGGTACTTCCTGCTGGCGGTAAGGCCGCTGTCGGGAAAGACTCACCAGATTCGGGCTCAACTATCCGCAGCCGGCTACCCCGTGCGCGGCGACCTCAAGTATGGCGCCCGCCGTTCCACGCATAATGGGTTGATAATGCTGCACGCGCGGGAGCTGTCATTCGAGACGACGGATCGCCGCGTAGACGTTGTCGCCGAGCCCCCGCCCGACGAGCCTCTGTGGGGAGCTTTTGCCGTAGAAAAGCCCAGCGACAACTAACAGCCTGCAAGCTTAGAATACAGGCGGCACCCGCTCGCCATCGTCACCTGGTAGCAGGTTCAGATCCCTCCACTGCATAAAAGCTGGCTCTCCTGGCTCGGTTGGCTGTACGTACAGCTCGAAGACACCGCAGTTGCCGGTAGTAAGAAGCGGCATCCAGGTTCTGCAGCCAAAGGTGACGCGAACGAGCCACTGGATGGTGCCACCGTGCGATACCACCGCAACGTTGCCTCCAGCTTCTATGGCGGTGCGTTTAATCACCGTCCAGGCGTCCATGGCGCGTTGATACAGCACCGAAGCTCGCTCGGCATCTGGCACGGCTTCCCAACTGCGATGCCTGAATCGGCTGAATTCCTCTGGGTATCGCATCGCGGCTTCTTCCAGCGTCAAGCCAGAAAAACGCCCGGTATCCAGTTCTACCAGCAACGGCTCCGGCTCCGCACCCGTAGCCACACCGAGCCTCCGACACAGTATCTCGGCAGTCTCGGCGGCTCGGGACAGCGGCGAGTGGAGTAAGCGTCGCACGTTACGCCCCATCAGGTACTCTGCCAGCGTCGCGGCTTGAGCCCTGCCCGTATCGTTGAGCGGGTATTCCGATCGGCCCTGTATGCGGGAATCCGCGTTGGCCACGGTTTCACCGTGCCGCAGTATAAAGAAGCTCGTCGGTTTCACCATATCGGCAAAAAATTCCTGGTTGATTGATTCCAAATGACTCATGGTACCGGACTATAGCATTGGGCTACCAACAACGG
>JAFGUM010000443.1 GCA_016938515.1 Spirochaetales bacterium
AGAAATTCCAGTATCCAATCTCTGGTCATAGCAAGCCCCCCATTGGGGTGCCCAACGATCCGTACCAGCCCTCCCTCTACCGCAGACTATACGATACTATATCGATTTACAGGGCCTTCCAGTAGAACCATATGCTCCTGTCAGTTCCGGGAAGGGTGGATCTGTAGACAAGCTGGAAACCAAAGTGTTCGTACACGGGGAGATTGGCGGGGTCTGTAGTCTCAAGCGAGTACGATGTATAGCCTGCGGCCTTGAAACGCTTCTCTGCCCAGACAAAACTGCGCTTCATGATGCCCTGCCCCTTGCGCGCTGGCGACACCGCGGTGCTGTACAGGTGAAGGCCCAGCGGGTCGTGGGTATGGCCCTTCTGGAAGTCTTCTATCGCAGCGGCAAAGCCGCGCATCGCAGCCAACTCCCGGGGTTTTAGTGACATCAAAAAGGCCAGTGCGGCAGGCAACGCCCCGCAGCGTATAACACGGCGGAATGAAACCTGCTCATGATCCCGGTTTTCCATTAAGGTTGTGTAGCCCACTGGCTGGCCATCGTCCATGGTTACCACGATATGCCCATACCTGTTTACAACGGCTGCCATAAACAGGAACATTGACGTAAGGGCGCGCTTCCTGCGATCCGGATCAGGAATTACCAGCTTCCAGTTGTCGTGCTCGAGAAAGGCTTCGCCCATCAGTCCGGCAAGATCGCGGATCCCGGCGCGATCCAGTGCGGGTGCTTCCTTGCCGTCAGTATAGTACACCACGTCAGTACCGATCCTGGCACGCGCGTAGGAAAGCCAGCGCCAGCCGGTCGAGGCGAACGATGTAGTCTACGCCGCCGTGGCTAAAATTTAGGTCCGAGCGCATCGTCAGCACCACGTCGCTCAATGCCGCCACATCGAAGGCTTTTTCCAGCGCCCCGGAAAAATGGAGGGCCGCATCCGCGTATTCGACGGTCACCGCGCCCAGCTTCGCCTGCTGTAAGGCCTGGTAGTCGTTTATAAAAAGCATGCCGGAGGACGAAAACGCCGAGCGGCGCAATTCGGCGGAAAATCCACGCTGGAACCCATCCCAGTCCGCGGGGTTGTCGTACGCGAAACCGTGGATAAATCCGTACTCGTCGATGGTTCCATGCGCGCCGCAGCTGGTGCAGCGCAGTTCATTTCCCAAAGCTTCGAGACACACCACGCCGCGACACTCCGGGCAGACGTAGAGCACGTCTTCAAGGCCTTCGGCTCCACGGGAGGTGGGATGGCTGACCATGACCGTGCGCTGGTGTGCGTACTCATCGTGGGCAAGGCGACTGCTGAGAGCTTCGTGCAGCTCGCCGAGGGACAGAGCCGCGGCTTCGGCGGCTGTCAGGGCCAGTTCGTAGCGCAGCTCTATGGCCCGCTTGCCACGTGCTGCTCGGGCCCAGCGCGGCGCAGACAGGTAGCCGCCTGAGACCCGGCACGTAATAACGTCGAGGCCAAGCTTGCGCACGAGCATCGCCGTAGACTTTGGCAGCTCGCCAGAGCGGCCAAAGAAGGCTATGTCGCCTTCTGGAAACAACAGTACCGGGTAGCCGGTGGCTACGGCCCGCATCAGCTCCTTGACGGTTCTCACGTCACCGCCGCCCTTGGGCGCCATGATGCACCGCGCCACGTAGGTAAGGACGAAGCGCTCAAACGCGTGTACAAACA
>JAFGUM010000444.1 GCA_016938515.1 Spirochaetales bacterium
AGAAAATTTTCATGTGCGGAGCTTCGAGCTCGGCTGCGCTGACGGAGAGGGATTATAAGTACTTCTTCCGCCTTGCGCCAACCGACAGGATTGAGGCGCAGGAATTCGTCGCCTGGTTCGACGAGCTCAACGCCAGCAAGAAAGCCGGCATCAAGAAAGTCGCCGTCATTTACGAGAACACCGAGTTTGGAAAACACGCCGCCGAGGAAGCCAAGGCTTTTTCGACCAAGGCCGGCTACAAGGTCGTCGCCGACGTGCCGTACACCCCCGGCGCGACCAACCTGAACTCAGAGGTCCAGCGGCTCAAGGCGGCCAACCCGGACGCGCTGTTCGGCGCGGTGCTCGGAGCCGACTATTCGCTGATGATCCGCACGCTCAAGCAGTTCAAGTGGAAGCCGAAGATCGCCGTCAACTTCTGCTCTGGCTACCAGGATCAGAAGATCAACGAACAGCTGGGCAAGGATGGATGGGGCTTCATGGGATCAGCGGGATACACCCCCGAATTCGGCTCCAGGTTCATGAAGGCGGTCGCTCCCATCGAGAAGTACTTCAAGACCAAGGTGGGCGTCCCCTTTGACTCCAACTCGATCCAGGAAGCGGTGGCCCTGTACGTGCTGGCGCTCGCGATCGAGCAGGCGGGATCTCTCGATACCGAGGCTGTAGCCGCAGTGCTTCGCAGCGCGACCTTCGAGAGCCCTCTGTCGATGGGCGGCAAGGTCAAGTTCGGCCCGGGTGGCCAAAACATCATGGCGGCCAGCGTCATCAGCCAGCTGCAGAATGGCAAGTACCTGACCGTGTTCCCTTACGATTACAAGGACGCCGCTCCCATCTACCCGATTGCTTCGTGGTAAGATAAACGACTTCAGAGTAACTGGCCGCGACCTGGCTACAAGCCGGGCTGCGGCCGCTTTCCTGCGAGGTGTACAGACTATGTCGATCTTGACTCAGGTTGTTCTCGATGGCCTCTGGGCGGGAATGCTGTACGGGCTGATTGCGGCTGGCCTCAGCCTGATCTGGGGCGTGATGGATGTGCTCAATTTCGCCCACGGCGAGTTTCTGATGGTAGGCATGTACGTGTCGTTCTTCACCGGCTTCCTGTTCAAGATCGACCCGATCATATCCTGGATAGCGGCTGGAGCCTTCCTGTTCATACTAGGGGTGCTCACGTACAAGCTGGTGATAGCGAGGATCCTGGGCAAGGCTATGGCACCACTGCTTGCGACGTTCGGCTTGTCCATGATCATCAAGAATGTAGTATTGAACAGGTTCACTCCCAATTTCAGGATTCTCGAAGGCACACTGCTGGAAGGTCGTTCGTTCATGATCGCTGACGTCATCGTTCCGCTGCCGCAGTTCGCTACCGCGCTGTTATCGCTGGTAGTGCTGGGAGCCCTGTACCTGATGCTGACGCGCACCAGGTTCGGCTGGGCCATTCAGGCAACCGCGCTTGACAAAGAAGCCGCCAACCTGATGGGCATCAATACCGAACAAATTTATCTGCTCGTCTTCGGCATAGGAGGTGCCTGTGTAGGAATCGCTGGTGGCTTGTTGCCATCATACTTGGCAACCCACCCCGATGTCGGCACGCTCTTTGGTCTGATCGCGTTCATGGTGGTGGCAATGGGTGGTTTCGGCAGTATTCCAGGCGCACTCATAGCGGCCATCATGATAGGACTCGTAGAAAGTCTCGCCGGTTTTTACATCGGGCCAGTCTACAAGTACATAGCCGTTTTCGGCGTGTACCTCATCATCATACTCGTTCGGCCCAAGGGCCTTTTTGGCTGGTGAAACATGAATCCTACGGGTTTTTTCCGCAGGTTCGGATGGCCAGTATTGCTGGTCATACTTGCTGCCCTCCCCATCGTTGGCATTGTCGGCGAGGGGTTTCTGTCCCACGTGCTCATCCTGGTACTGCTCAACGCGGCGATGGCGCAGGCCTGGAACATAATCGGCGGCTACGGCGGGCAGGTTTCTTTCGGGCACTCGGTATTCTTCGGTATTGGCGCATACGGTGCTGCGTACGCCGTCTGCGTCAGCGAAACGACTCCATGGCCGGGAGTACTGATCGGAGCCCTGCTCGCTGCTCTGGTAGCGATACTGGTCAGCTATCCGTGCTTCAAGCTCAAGGGCCACTACTTTGCTATCGCGACTTTCGCCATAGTTGAGATCTTCAACAGGCTGTTTATGATATGGGACTGGGTAGGTGGTGCCGTAGGGCTTGACTATACAATTCTGGAAGACGGCTGGAAAAACTTCACCTGGTCGGTGGACAAGCGTGGGTATTACTACGGCATACTCATAATCTTTGCATTGGTCTTTAGTCTGGTTCGCTGGATATCCCGTTCACGCGCTGGCTACTACCTGCGAGCCATACGCGAGGGGCAGGAGACCGCCGAATCGCTCGGGGTTAATTCAACCGGCATGAAGCTGGCAGCAATGGCGCTGTCTGCATTCCTGGCAGCTCTGTGCGGCGCCTTCTACGCGCAGTATAACTTCAGGGTAGACCCGCCCATGGTAATGAGTCTCGACATGTCGATGAAGTTTGTGCTGGTAACAATACTCGGTGGCATCGGTACATTCCGGGGTCCCCTGCTCGGCGCTATAGTACTCGTACCTTTACAGGAATACTCTCGAGCTTACCTGTCCCGCCTCGGTTCAGGGGTGGATCTGATCATTTTCGGCCTCATCATCGTTCTTATGATGGAATTCCAGCCGGGTGGTATTATGGGAATCATCCAGCACTACAGCGATTCAAAGAAACGCACTTCCAGACGTCGCGGCGTGACGGAGGCGTCATCATGAGCGCCATCCTTTCTGTACGCAACGTGTCGATGCAGTTCGGAGCGCTGATGGCCAACAAGGACGTTTCGTTCGACGTGGAACCCGGCACGGTAGTCGGCCTGATAGGTCCTAATGGCGCGGGTAAAACCACCCTGTTCAACTGCGTGGCCGGGTTCTACAAACCCAGCGCTGGCTCGATACTCTTCCATGGAGAAGACATCACCGGGATGCCCTCCTACCGCGTAGCCCGCAAGGGCCTGGCTCGGACGTTCCAGGTCGTCAGGCCACTCAAAGAGATGACAGTGCTGGAAAACATCATGGTGGGAGCCTATATGAGCCATGGCGATACGAAGCGCGCGCTGGCTTTTGCCGAGGAGTGTATGAGGACGTGTTTTCTGGAAGAGTGGCGAGACAAACCCTCGGGAGACATGACCATAGGCAACAAGAAGCGGCTCGAGATTGCCAGAGCCTTGGCTACCGGACCAAAAATGCTGCTGCTCGATGAAGCCGTCGCCGGCCTCACCAGTACCGAAGTCAAAGAGATGGTAGACGTCATCAAGCGTCTGAAGGCTACGGGCCTTACCATTCTGATGGTCGAACACATCATGGAAGCGATCATGCCGATAGCCGACAAAATAGTGGTACTCGCGCACGGCGAGAAAATCGCTGAAGGCATCCCCGGAGACGTGGTCAGGAACAATGAAGTGATAACCGCCTATCTTGGCAAGAAATACGCAGAAGGTATGGCCAAAGGCCACGGGAGTCGTTCATGAAAGGCGAAACCATTCTCACCGTTGACGACATCCACTGTGGATACGACGGCGTTCCAGTCATCCATGGGCTGTCACTGACGGTGATGGAAGGCGAAATCGTCGCCATGGTCGGGGGCAATGGCGCGGGCAAGTCCACCACCATGCGTACCATCGCCGGCCTCATGCACCCAACAGCAGGCCGAATCACTTTCAAGAATGACGATATAACCAGAATCCCCGCTCACCGCATTGTAAGCATGGGACTGTCCTACGTTCCCGAGGCGCGCAGGCTGTTCTCGAAGCTGTCAGTCCGGCAGAATCTGGAAATGGGAGCGTACACCACCCGTGATCGAGCCGAGATAAATGCCAGACTGGACAGAGTGTTTGACTTGTTCCCCATACTAAAGGACAGGGCCAATCAGATCGCCGAGACCATGTCGGGAGGCGAACAGCAGATGTGCGCGATAGCCAGAGGACTCATGTCCGCTCCCCGCCTTATAATGCTCGACGAACTGTCCCTGGGGCTCCAGCCAAGCCTCGTCGACAAGGTCCTGGAAACAGTCGTGGAGATCCGCAACAGCGGCGTTACCGTTCTGCTGGTGGAACAGCTCGTGCAGGAGTCCCTGGAGATAGCCGACCGTGGGTACGTCATACAAACCGGCGCTATAGTCCATGCCGGCAGTTCCTCAGAACTCCTAGCGTCACCCGAAGTCCGGAAGGCGTACATGGGCATGTAGGCGATGCTAGTACCAGACCTTCAGAACGCTCAACTTCAGCAAGCATGCATACCGTCAAGACTAATCCGCATTTTTTCCGGTTTAGTCTTGACTGTTTTGCGCCAGGGTTTCGTTAGTTCCCCGAGCCGTCAGCCACACGCGTTGAAGAACCAACAAACAGGAACAAGCCGGCCGAAGCAGCCAGTATTCCTGCCGCGATGAACCAGGCGGTGGTGATGCCAAATCTGCCAACGACAAAACCGAATCCAATGGCTCCCGCAAAGCCGCCCAGCTGGACAGTCAAGGATACTGCCGACAGCATCGACGCCCGCTTGTCGGCTGGCAGGATCCGATTGAGCGCTGTCGCCTCAGGCGGCGAAGCCATGCCGTTCCAGAAGAACATAGACAAGTACAATACGGCAAAGCCCCCGGCGCTCTGCTGGAGCGCTAGAGCCGCGATGAACACCGCTGTCAGCAGACGCAACCCTGCCAGAACCACACCGG
>JAFGUM010000445.1 GCA_016938515.1 Spirochaetales bacterium
GGAATATTGCCTTGCTCCACTGCGTTACAGCGTATCCCGCTCCAGCTGAGGAATACAACCTGCGCGTACTGAGGCACCTCGCAGCTCTATTTGGCATCGCAGTTGGCGTATCGGACCACTCGCTGGATCCGCTGCTTGTACCAGCGGTTTCTGCCGCCATGGGTGCCGCGATAATAGAAAAGCACATTTGCCTTTCTAAAAATGACGATGGTCTTGATGATCCGGTCGCGCTCGAACCTCAGAGCTTTGCTGCCATGGTTTCCGCGGTGCGCTCTGCCAGCGCTGTACTTGTCCAGAATGGTACAGACGAATCGCTAACAGAAGCCCGCATCCTGGCATACCTCGCTTCTGCATACGGAAAAGACAATGTTGCTGCGGTGTTAGGTGATGGGCAGAAGCGACTCGCTCCCAGTGAAGCCGCTAATTATGAACGCACCAACCGCTCCATTCACGCAAAGCGGCCTATATCCCGAGGCGAGCGCTTGTGCCCTGAAAACCTGGCCGTACTCCGCACGGAGAAAGTTCTACGACCCGGATTACCGCCGCGATTGCTTGACATGGTATACGGACGCTTTGCCGCGAGAGACGTTCCAGACGGCGAAGGCCTGGAATGGGCTGATATAGGTGGATACTGAGACTCAGCCTAGCTTGACAATGGTTTTGCCATGCCCACCTGCCTCAGGCATCGCGTAATTAAACTCCACGACGCCAGGATACCGAGACAGTGCTTCCTTTACCCCTTGCTGCAGCACCCCTTCTCCCGTGCCATGAATAATGGAAAAGCCGCTGAGGCCCTCCATTGTCGCGGCGTCGAGCTGCTGCTCGAGCGCGACGACGGCTTCCGCGAGTCGGTAGCCGCGGAGATCCAGTTCCAGCACCGCTCGATGCGATCTGGTTGCGCTTGATTCAATAGAGACCACTGGCTTTGGCGTCTCCATGGCTATGGTGGGCTCGAGGTCCGTAGAGTCTACTGTAAGACGCAAGGCGTCAGTTTCGACGAGCCACTTGCCACCCTTGACTGGTCGTATTGCCCTGCCCCGCTTCCTTCCTGGAAGAATAATAACCGGGCAGCCCTCAGTTATGGTAGCAGGTGGCCTGGTGCCGGCTTTGAGGTCACGGGCACGTACTCGTACCTCCCTGTCGGCCAGTGCTACCTTCTGATCCAGAGACAACAGAAAATCTTTTACTTCCTGGGTTTTGGCCTTGGTCAACTCACCTTCGCGGATTTCCCGCACCAGGTTTTCAAGGGTTTTGCGGCTATCAGCAAGGAGAGACTTGAGCTCGGAAACGCCTTGCTCGCGCAATTCCACTTCCTTCTGTCGCAAGGTAAGTTCTTTTAGGCCTGCCTTGCGCTGTTCTTCCATGGCGGCGCGTAGTCGCTGCTTTTCTTCGCTTCGAAGGGAGTCGAGCTCACGATGCTTGTCGGATAAACCTCGTATAAGCGCTGATACGTCAGTACGCTCATCGCGCAGATACGCGCGTGCTCCATCGACGACCTCACCAGGGACACCGTTCCTGGCGGCGATATCGAGGGCACGACTCTCTCCTGGTACGCCCATCAGGATGCGGTATGTGGGAGACAGCGTGTCTTTGTCAAAGTCAACAGAAGCGTTCAGGACGCCTTCTTTTGTGTAGCCAAAGTTTTTTAGAATACCGTGATGCGTAGTCACGAGTGTTAGCGTTCGCCTGTCTATAAACGCGTCCAGCAGGGCCATGGCGATAGCACAGCCCTCTTCAGGGTCGGTTCCCGAGCCCAGTTCATCCAGCAGAACGAGGCTTCTTTCGGTAGCGCCACGAACAATGGCGGATATGGTTTTCATGTGTCCCGAAAATGTTGACAAGGACTGGTCTATGGACTGCTCGTCGCCAATATCTGCCCAGAATCCGTCGAATATTGGCAATGCGCTACCATATGATGCCGGAATAGCCAGCCCAAACTGGTTCATCAAAGCTAAGAGACCCGCGGTTTTCAGGGAAACGGTCTTGCCACCGGTATTGGGGCCGGTAATTATGAGTATACGGGAATCGTCGGGCATGCGCAGGTCAATGGGAACGGCCTTTGAGCCGAGAACTGGATGCCGTGCCTTGATCAATTGAATCCCGGCGTCGATTTCATCGGCAAAAATACCACCGGTCACAAGAGAGTAACGTGCGCGCGCGTACAGGCCATCAACCAGCGCACAAGCTTTACGGGCACTGTCTATAGCTTCAACATGGATATACAGAGTAGCCGTAGCTTCTCTGAGAATACGAAGCAATTCTCGCTGGTACTTTGCTTCAAGCTCGACTAGTTCGTTGTTCCTGCGCACGAGGGCTTCTGGTTCTATGTA
>JAFGUM010000446.1 GCA_016938515.1 Spirochaetales bacterium
GACATCACCGTGGTTACGTGGATAGTCGGCGCGTTCTTCATCCTGAAGCACCTGCTGTAGGAGTTCTCCGGGCTCTGATACCAGTAGAGCCTCCACCAGAAGCCTCGATGCTTCTGGTGGAGGCTCGTTGTACGAAGCCTGCGCGTCGCCTGCCTGAATGGGCAGTAGACGCTATTCCTGGCTTTTTGTTTTTACGACGCTGTACGAGCTCATCATAATCGATACGGCTTCGAGTCCAGGAACGTTTTCGCATATGATCTTGACGATAACCGTCATCGGCACTGCAAGAATCAAACCGGAAAATCCCCAGAGCCATCCCCAGCCGGACAGCGATACGAGTATGATGAAAGGCGACAGTCCCAGGTTCTGACCCTGCACGCGGGGTTCTACTACGTTGCCGAGCATCATGTTGATGCCAACCATCGTTGCCATCGCGGCTATTATGGGACCGGGCTCCGGCCAGAACTGCGCCAAAGCGAACAGTGTAACGCCCGCACCCGCCGCTATTGATCCTATATTGGGTATGAAGTTGAGTATAAACGAGATGACACCCCATATAACGGGAAAGTCAACGCCAATTTTGGCGAGTATGACGCCAACGAGGAGCCCCGTTGCGAGGCTTATGAAAAATTTAACGCTGAGGTACCTGGCTATCTGCTTGATGATGTCGCTGACGATGCGCTGAATCCTCGTTGACATTATTCCAGCAAAGGCCAGTTCAATCCGGTGCATGAAGTGGCCAATTTCGATGAGCAGGAAGACGACGAAAAGGATTACCATGACGGTATCCGTCAGAAAGCCCAGAAACGATTCAGAGGTGGACAAGGCGAGAGCCTGCACCCGCTCGCGAATACCCAGTTGACCCCATAGATTCTGCATGAGGCTTGCGTGCTCATCGTAGGGAAGCCTGAACATCTCGGCGATGACGATGTACAGGGAGGTAAACCGCTCTTCGTACTTGGGATAGAGCGTCAGTATCGTCTTGACGCTGGAGTACAGAATAACGCCCACGACGTATACGCCTGCGCCTATTACCAGGACGACGATTATGGCACCTATGGCGCGTGGAATTTTAATTTTTTCCAGTAGCTTAATAACCGGCTCCAAAACGAAGGTCAGGAGCACCGCTATGATAAACGGCAGTATAACGGATGCGGTGAGCTTGAGCGAGGCTACCGCGAGTACGAGCGCTACGAACCCAAAGAGAAACAGGTTGAGGCGTGCGAAGCTGGCACTGCGGCGGTAATTGTCAGGCATAACCGGCTCTAGCTCGACCGCTGAACGGTCGTTTTGGAGACGTAGGCTTCTGCGCACCCGGCCATCGTACGTACCTGTGACAGCCACCCCTTCGCCTCTGATTCAGAACCGTACGGTCCGATGCGCACGCGGTACCAGCTTACACCGTCAAGATCCTTTACGGTGATGAGGGTGGACAGGCCTTTTGACGCCAGTTCTCTCTGCAGGTCATCCGCGCGCGAGCGGCTGGTAAACGCCGCGGCTTGTATCCAGTATTCCGCTACCGTTGCAGGTGCCGCCGGCCTGGTGTCGCTCGCCACCGGCGCTTTTGCCGCTGGTTTTGGCTCTGCGGTCGGTCTGGCCGCCGGAGCCGGCGTATAGGGCTTGGTTGTAGTCGTCGTGGCTGGTGCGCTGGACGGGAGCGCCGTCGTCGTAGCGCTGCTCGCTGGTGCCGCGGGATCCGGCAGCAAGGCCGGCTCGGGCTTGTCACCATAGACTATGATGACGTCAGCGGTGCCAGTCTGCTGGGCTGGAGCCGCGGGCGTAAGCGTAATGGGAGCTGGTTCGACGGCGCGGACGTACTCGTCCGGGGACACCGTGCGGGGGGGAGCGACGGCTGCAACGGTCGCCGGAGCGCCTGCTGATGATCCTCTGGGATAGACGAGCGCCAGTGCCATGCCCGATACGACTACGAGCACCATCACGACGGACAGCACCGTCCACAGAACCTTCTTTGTTTCTAAAGGCATAGCCCCTCCACGAGTCACCGAATGGTGCCATGCTTCAAGTATCGGCCGATGAGCCTCCCGGGTTGAGGGTTGGGCGCGGGTCTACAGGGCGTTGCGCGCTGTTCCTTACCCCAGAGTGCTAATCGCCTTGAGCACCGTTCGCTCCAGTTTTTTCCTGTCGCCATCGTTGACGACGACGAGCTTGTTGCCTGGCCAGCGGGATCCCCGCCACCACAGCTCCCGCTGGCTGGCTATGCGCCTGAGCGCTGCCATGGTGCCTATCCCGTCGCGGCTGCGGGCACGGGACAGACGGGCGGGGAGGGGCGCGCGCATCTCGATTACCGCGTCACAGCGCTCCAGAATGGGCAGGCGGTAGAGCAGCGCCGCGTCGACGCACACGCGACCGGAGCCCCGCGCGGCTTCGTTGACAGCCGAGTCGACGAGCGCGTTCATCACGGGGTGCACTATCGCCTCGAACGATGCGAGCAGGGAAGGGTTTTCAAAGACGATGGCACCGATGGCGCGCCTGTCCGGTCTGCCATCGGCTCTGAGTGCCGATGGGCCCAGCAGCGCCGCGACGTCGCTCGCTGTCATCTCCAGGGCGCGATGCCCCAGTGAGTCAACGTCGACTATTCTCCAGCCCGCCTGCCCGAGCATCGCGGCGGCGCTGCTCTTGCCTACGCAGTACCCGCCCGTAAGACCTATGATCAATGCATGTCTCCCCACGAACCCGCGGTTTCAACGCTCACGCGCAGCGGTACCGATAGCTCTATGGCGCTGCCCATGGCTTCAGAGACCGCCGCCGCTACGGCTTCAGCTTCGGCGAGGGGAGCTTCGACGATGAGCTCATCGTGCACCTGCAGCAGGATACGCGCCTTGGGAAAGTCTTTTCTGAGTACCGCGTCCACTTTGAGCATGGCCAGCTTGACTATGTCCGCGGCCGAGCCCTGTATGGGCGTGTTGACGGCGACGCGCTCCGCGCCTTGCCGCTCGTTGGCGTTGCGGCTGTCTATGGCCCTGATGGGGCGGCGCCTGCCCATGATCGTGCGCACGTAGCCGTCGCGCCTGGCTCCTTCCACGATGTCTCGTATGAACGTGGCGACACCCGCGTAGCGCTCGAAGTACGCGTCTATAAACTTTTGCGCTTCGGCGCGCGGGATGCCGAGCTCCTGGGCCAGCCTGAACGCGCCCATGCCGTAGATGACGCCAAAGTTGATGGTCTTGGCCGCGCGCCGCTCAGATGAGCTCACCTCTTCTTCGGTTTTGCCCAGTATGAGAGCCGCGGTACGGCGGTGCACGTCCGCGCCGTCGGTAAATGCCTTGCGAAGTTCGGGGTCTCCCGACAGGTGCGCGAACACGACGAGCTCTATCTGGGAATAGTCGGCTGATACGAGTATGGTTCCGGGGGCGGCTACAAAAGCCTTGCGGATGCGGCGGCCTTCTTCTTCGCGCACCGGAATGTTCTGCATGTTGGGGTCGCGGCTGGACAGTCGGCCCGTAGCCGTTCCCGTCTGCACGAAGTGGGTGCGAATGCGCGGGCTTAGCGCCGCCAGCGCGAGCAAGGCGTCTACGTAGGTGCTCTTGAGCTTCTGGAGCGTCCGGTGTCGCAGGACAAGCTCCGGAACGCGATCCTCCCGCGCCAGCTCTTCGAGCACAGAAATATCGGTGCTGTAGCCCGTTTTTGTCTTCTTGCCCGTAGACAGCTTGCGCTCTATGAACAGTATCTCCTGTAGCTGCTTGGGAGAGTTGAGGTTGAACTCGTGGCCAACTTCCCGGAACGCGTCTGCCTGCACGCGTTCCAGCTCGGTTTCCAGTTCTGCGCCGAACGACGACAGGGACGCCGCGTCTACCTGTATGCCGGCGCGTTCCATCCGCGCGAGCAACGACAGCACGGGCATTTCGATGCCGGCGAACAGTTCTGAAAGTCCTTGTGCCTTCAGCTCTGCTTCCAGGACGCTCTTGAGCGCGAGCGCCATCCACGAATCCTCTGCTCCGTACGGAGCCGCTTTTTCCAGCGGAACCGACGAGAATGGCGTACCCTTGGGCGCAATCTCCGCGTACGGGGTACCGCCAAAGCCGAGGTACGATTCACCCAGACTCTCTAGTTTGAGGGAATCGCGCTCGGGGTCTATGAGCCAGGCGGCTACCATCGTATCCCATGGTGCGCACAGTATGGGGGTACCCCAATTTTCCATTACGTGCATGTCAAACTTGAGGTTTTGCCCCACGACGACGAGATCCGAACGCGCCAGGAGCGGCGCCATGATGCCGCGGACGGTGTCAGCCGGCAGACAGACGGTGTCTGGTGCCTTGAGCGGTACGTAGCACGCGGACCCGCCTTCTACGGCCAGGGAGAACCCCACGGGCAGGGCGTTCATTTCGTCCAGCGAGTCCGTCTCGCAGTCGAACGCGAATATGCCCGCCGCGGTCGCCGCGTCTACCCAGCGCCGCAGCGAAGCTACTTCTAATATGGTTTCGTACGCGTCGCTGGCCGGGGCGTGCTTCTGTGCTGGTACGGCAGCCTCTGGCGGCGCCGCGGCGATGCTTTGTGCTGGTGGTGCGGCGAACAGATCGCCGGGTGCCGGCACCCCGATTAGCCCATCAGCGGCTTTGCGCGTTGCCAGCGAGCGCATGCCTTCCCGCAGGAAGACGGCGCTGGCGGCGTCGCGATCAAAGCCGCGTACGACGAGTTCGTCCAGCGATGCAACCCCGAGCGGGGCGTCGTACGCCAGCTCGATGAGCCGCCGCGACAGGACGGCGCTATCGCGTCCTGCTTCCAGCTTCTTGCGCAGGCCGTCGGGTCGCACGTCGGACAGGTGCTCCCAAACCGCGTCAAACGAACCAAATTCGTTGAGCAGTTTGAGCGCCGTCTTGTCTCCGACCCCCGGAACGCCCGGTACGTTGTCCGAAGCGTCTCCCGTCAACGACAGGTAGTCCAGCACGCGCTCGGGTGGCACGCCCCACTCGGCTTCGACCTCGGCCGGACCAATCAGTATAAAACCCTGGTCCCGGTCGGGACGGAGCGCCCTCACTGAGCCGCCCACGAGTTGGAGGAGGTCTTTGTCGCTTGAGACGACGTAGCACTGCCTGCCCTCAGCCCGGCAGCGGGCGGCTACCGTCGCTATGATGTCGTCAGCCTCGAAACGGTTGGCGCGCAGCATCGGTACGCCAAGAATCCCGAGAATTTCCTCAACGAGGGGTATCTGCGCGTGCAGGTCTTCCGGCGTTTTCTGCCTCGTAGCCTTGTATTCGGCGTACATCTCATGGCGGAACGTGGGCACGTTCGAGTCGAAAACCGCGGCGAACATAGATGGCTTGTATCGCTCCCATAACTGGAACAGGCTACGGTAAAACCCGAACACGGCTGAGACGTTTTGCCCCTTGGGGTTTCGCAGCGGCTTGGATATAAACGCGAAATACGAGCGATATATGAGGCCGTACGCGTCAAGGAGGAATAAGGGTTCCATCGCTAGAGCATACGCCTGGACGGGCTGTCAGGCAAGGCCGCCGGGGTCTAGCCCTTGATGTCGAGGGCGCTCGGCTCGGCGGCGGATGAATAGACGCTGCGGCGCCTCGTATACGGGTTGTTTACGCTCATTATCTCGTGGCGTAGCATTTCCATGCGCTGTTTGAGTAGCGCGCGGTTCTCGGAGTTGCGTACGACCACTTCTTCTTTGAGGTCTGATAGCGTAGATCGCAGTTCCGCGACGCCTTCCGGCTCGGCTCCCGCGTACACGGCGCGGTACATGTCTTCGAGCGGATCTATTACCTTTTGAACGGCGAATATTTCTGAAACGATGCCCTGTTCAAGTTCTACGTGGGAAACCAGAGCGTCCACGTCACCCTGCTCTATATCCGACCGTTGACGATCGAGCAGGGCCATGTAGTCCTGAAAGCGCTCTCTCTGGCGTACCAGTAGTTCCCTGAAGCGCTTGAGCACGGCGACGCGCTCTCCGAGCTCTTCTCTGGACAATCCGCTTTCAGGGGGCATGATCGCGGCTCTAGCCGGCTATGTTGACGCCGGAACGGCGTTCGTCGCCGGAGCCCTGGGCTTTTGTAGCAGCCACGGCCCACGCCGAGGACAGTTCCGCGAGCATGGAGCGTATAAGCTTGACGCGGCTGATATCCTTGACGATGTTGGCCTCGGACAACTCCCGGTTGAAGTACACGTAGAGCGAGAACAGGTCTCTGGCTATATCGCCACCTGCTTCAAAATCCAGGCTGGCCATCAGTTCTGTTATGATGTCCTGAACCTTGCCCAGAGCATGGTTTATTTTCTCGATGTTGGCGGGTTTCTTTTTAAGATCAGTGTCGAGGAAGTCGATGGCACGATCGCACTGCTTGACCGCTTCTTCGTAGAGCATGACGACGAGCTGGCCTGGGCCAGCGGTTCGCACCCGGGTTTCTCTGTACGCTGCGAGCGGATTCTGGGTCATCTCGATTTCCCCCTCCTGTATCCTGCTTCTTCGATTATCGGAACGGGAATCCCGAGCTTTAACTGTTTGTAGGTAGTTGCCGGCGTATTCTTCATTCGTCGCCCAGTGTTCCTGTCTGGTGCCATGTTTCTATGATCCTGTACGCGTTGTTGATGCGCGCGCTCGTCTCGGTCGCCTTTCTGATCGTCTCGGGGCTGGAGCCGTGCTTGTCCGGGTGGTGCTCTTTGAGGAGGCGCTTGTACGCGGCTCGTACCTGGTCGAAGGTCGCGCCAAACTGAAGACCTAGGCTGCGGTACGCTTCTTGCAGCTTTGGTGGGGGCCCCGACTGGAACGGCGCCTCACGCGGCTGCTCGTAGCGCTGCCTGTTTCGGGCTTCCTGATCCCTGCGCAAGCGCTGCTGCGTTTCTGTATCGTCGCGCAGGAACGCGTCGAGTTCGTCCATGGCTTCGTCAAAAAACGAGTCTCCGGTACGCTGGTATCGCTGTTCCTGAAACGGATCGGAGAATGGCCTTCGAACGTCGGGGTCTGGCTGCACCCACGATCGAATGAGGTTTCCAAAGCGGTCGAACAGTTGATCCACGCTGGACATAGTAGATATACTGTACCGCAAGGCTGGCCGAGAGGCAATACAAACGTGTTAAACGAGGGCAACGATTGAGTGAATATCGTCCTTCCGTAGCCGTCTACGGCGGCACCAATCTTGATATACAAGCTCACTGCCACGGGGTGTACAGGCCAGCGGACTCCAACCCGGGCCATTCGTCGATGAGCGTGGGCGGAGTAGGGCGAAATATCGCCGTCAATTTGGCCAAGCTGGGGGTGAAGACCGAGCTTGTTACCGTGTTTGGCAACGATGACACGGCTGGCTACCTGGCGGAATCGTGCCGGGCTGCTGGCGTTGAAGTGGGCAGCTCGCTAGTGCTGCCCGAAGAGCCGAGCCCGCGCTACGTGTGCATCCTGGATGGCGACGGAACCCTGGTAGGGGCGGTGGCCGCCATGGACGCGCTTGAAAAATTCGGGCCCGATGAGCTGGCCCGGCGCTATGGGCCCGGTGATAGAGCCGATCTCGTCATCATCGACGCTAATTTACCAGAGGAGACGATAGCAGCAGCGGTCGCGCGCTGGCGCGACAAGCCACTAATGCTCGATACTGTATCCGTAGCCAAGGCGAGCCGGGCAGCACCGGTAGCAGGTGGATTTTCCATCGTCAAGCCGAACCGCGCGGAAGCCCGCGCCTTGCTCGGACTCGAGCCTGATGCTGAAGGCGATGCCCTGTCAACGGCGCGCTCGCTTTTAGCTCTGGGGGTGCGTGAAGTCTACCTGTCTATGGGGGCGGCGGGCTTGTTGTGGGCCAGCGGCGATCGCGCGGGCGTAGTACACCCGGTGTCAATGCCCGTCGTCAACGTTTCCGGAGCCGGGGATGCCGCCACCGCCGCGCTCGCGTGGGCAACGGTGAGCGGAGTAGACTGCCAGGAGAAGGCTGCCCTTGCCGTTGCGGCAGCATCGCTGTGCGTGGCGCAAGCCAGCACGGTAGGAGACGATATGAGCGTCGACAGCTTGGCCAAACTGGCCAGAGGAGTACACCATGAACGAATTGCTTGACCTGAACGACGAAGTACGCGACGCGCTGGGACGTGGTGCCCCAATCGTAGCGCTTGAGTCGACCATCATATCGCACGGCATGCCCTATCCTCGCAACGCCGAGACAGCGCTGCGGGTAGAAACCGTTGTCCGCGACGCGGGCGCCGTACCCGCGACCATAGCCATCATTGACGGGCGCCTCAAGGCGGGGCTGTCACCAGAACAGATAAAACTGCTGGGGGAGCGAGGGCAAGCCGTTGCCAAGGTGAGCAGGCGGGACGTGGCGCGGATAGTCGCGGCGGGCGCCGATGGCGCGACGACGGTCTCTGCGACGATGCTGATAGCAGCCATGGCGGGCATACGCGTATTCGCGACCGGGGGTATAGGTGGCGTGCACCGTGGCGCCGAGCGCACCATGGATATTTCAGCTGACCTCGAAGAGCTGGGCCGTACCGACGTGGCCGTAGTCTGCGCGGGAGCGAAGAGCATCCTGGACATACCGCGAACCCTGGAGTACCTGGAAACGAAGGGCGTGCCGGTTGTCGTGTACCGTGGCGACGAGTTCCCGGCATTCTATACGAGCTCCTCGGGTCTGCGGGCAGAGCTTCGCATGGACAGCGTTGACGAGATAGCGGCCATGCTCGCGGCCAAGTGGCGCCTGGGGCTCGCGGGGGGCGCCGTAATCGCCAACCCCATTCCAGCCGAATTCGAAATGCCCGTAGATACCATCAACGCCGCCATAAACACGGCTTTGCGGGAAGCAGAGGCTGCCGGGGTTCGTGGCAAGGACGTAACCCCCTTCCTTCTCGCCCGAGTCAAAGATCTGACAGGTGGTGACAGCCTGGAATCCAACGTGGCCCTCGTCATGAACAACGCGAAGCTCGCGGCAGAGCTGGCTTCCGCGCTGGTTCGCGTATGAAGTATCGTCGCCTGAGGCTGTGCCTCGCAGCGGCCTGGGCTGTTGCGCTGTGTGTTCCCGCTCCAGCCGTGGCGGAAGACGTTGTGCGATTCGTCAATACGGGGTTACGCGAAGGACTGGCCAACGCAAGCGTGTCCTCGATGGTGCAGGATGCCGCCGGGTTTGTCTGGATTGGCACCCAGGGAGGCTTGCACCGCTGGGACGGGCGTTCATTTACCCTCTACGAGAACGAACCCTTTGACAGTACGACCCTACCGCACAACCTTATCCAGACCATGTATATGGACGACGACGGATTTACCATCTGGATAGGAACGTATGGTGGGCTTACAAAATTTGATACGAGAACCGGTGAATTTTCATCATGGCGCCACGACAGCAACGACCGCGCGTCGCTGGCCAACGATGTCGTGGTAGCAGTAGCTCGCGACGGGCTCGGGCGCCTGTGGGTTGGCACGCTCTCGGGGCTTGACCGCCTTACAGAAGACGGGAAAGGCTTTATACACTATCCGGTGGCCCCCGGGCAGTCTGGAGCACTGGCTGTTGGCGTTATACGCTCGTTGTACCGAGATACTTCGGGCGAATTGTGGGTTGGTTCAAGCGGTGGCGGCCTGTATCGCTATCTTCCAGACACCGATTCGTTCAAGGCGTACAGGGCCAACCCTGATGACACCCATGCTCTGCAGTCAGACTACGTGTTTTCAATCCAGGAGGATGAGCGGGGTGATCTGTGGTTTGGACAGTGGTTCTTTGGCGTCTCGAAACTGGACAGGAAGACCGGCTTGTTTGTCAACTACCCGCTGGAAGACGGACGCGTCTATTTTGTAAACACCAAAATACCGGGCTCGGTGTTTGCCGGCACCTGGGGAGGCGGCCTCTTTGAGCTGGATAGGACGACGGGTGAAACACGGCGCTACCGCAGCAATACGGACAGGCAGTGGTCCCTGCCGCACGATACGATTTACTCGATGCTCGTTGACGCGTCTGGCAACGCGTGGATAGGCACGAACGGAGGAGGATTCTCGCTCCTGGTACGGGAGTCTGATGATTA
>JAFGUM010000447.1 GCA_016938515.1 Spirochaetales bacterium
AGCTCAAGGTCAACGAAGCGATGGACAAACCCCGTCGCGACAACAACCGCTACTAGGCTGTAGTCCAGGTTACCGCGGGTCAGGGTCAGTACTACTGCCTCAACCCGCGGTACCGCCCCGCTAAAAAAATCCGTCGCACGGCAATTTCGTAGCTATCGAATGTGTTAGCCTACCGTACGTGCTTGAGGTCATCGTCGGCATCGGCAAACGACTGGCCAAGATATCCCCACAACTCCTTCATCTTGTCCAGGACGTGCCGTTGCCCGTCCAGCGCTTCCCGATAATCAATGTACAGCTCATCATGAAACGCCCGGATCACCATCGCGGGCTGCTGGGGCAGGGCGCCTCCCTTGATGAGGCCCGGCAGAAACGGATCAGCCACCGCGCCCCGGCCCAGCATCCAGGTGTCGATCCGCGAAAAGCGCTTTTGCAGCGACTCAAACGTCGGCACGTCGCGTATATCACCGTTGTAAACAACCTCGTGAGCAAGAGCGCCAGAAGCTTCCTCAAAGCCGTCCAGGTCAACCGTGCCACCGTACATCTGCGTTCCCACCCGCGGGTGGATAACGACGCGGCGTAGCGGAAACTGGTTGAGCACCGGCACGAGCGCGAGTAGTTCCCTCCTATCCCGCAGGCCCAATCGCAGCTTTACCGATACGGATACCGTGAGCGCGGAACAGACGCGCTCAAGAAACGCGGCCACGAGGTCGGGAAACGGAAGGAGTCCGGCGCCTCTCTTCTTCTTCGTGACCATGGGGTACGGGCAGCCCAGATTCCAGTTGACCTCGTCGTAGCCCATTGTGGCCAGCACCTTCGCCGTCTCCACAAAATGAGCAGCATCATTGCCCAGAATCTGCGGGACGAGAGGCACCGTTGCTCCACGAACCGGCACCAGGTCTTTATAATGAGTATCGCTCGCGCTCGATGTCGGCACCCCTAGAATGAACGGAGCCATAGCGGCGTCTAAGCCGGCGAAATGCTTAAACCAGGCTTTTCGGAAGATACGGTTGGTGATTCCGTGAAGCGGAGCCATGTACAGAATGGGGGGCAACGGCTTTCCTCTCTCTCTGCGGGGAATACTACCCCATCAACAGCCGCCATCACAGGCCTTGCGCGCAGGCGGTGCCGCGCGTACTCTTATGATGCACGCCTGAACTACCGGATACTCCGAATCCAGGGGGCAGTATAATGATGAAACTGTTGATTGGCATGATGGCTCTGCTACCAAAAAGCCTGAAAAACCGACTACCCGCTCCAATGCAGAGTAAAAAGCGGATGGAAACCGGGGCACACCATCCAACTATCAAGATGAACCTGGCAAACCTCATTGTCTGTTCCAGAAATTGCGGCACCTGCCCGAGTTATCCCGGGGTACGGGGTGAAGCATTGTTCTGCGCGGGTGGGCCGAGCAGCGCGACGGTCGAGCGCAACGGCTGCAACTGCGTGTCGTGTCCCATCTACGACCTGTGCAGCGCGTACAATTCGGCATACTTCTGCATCAACGGCGCGTGCGGAACGGGAAGTTCCGGCATCAACGCCAAGAGCCTCGGCGACCTGTCGGGCAAGTACCTGGAGCGCTTCGTCAACTTCGACGACGCGGAAGCTACCCCAGAGCAGGAAAAACCCGCCGCCGAGGCTGGCCCTGAAGCGGATACCATGGGAAGTGTCGATGTGGTCATTGATTTTATCGAAGACAAGCGCGTGCAGAGCGACTCCGCGACCCCCTTCCTCCAAGCATCGCTGTCGGCAGGCATTAACCACACGCACATCTGCGGAGGAAGGGCCCGCTGCTCCACGTGCCGTGTCCTCGTTTCCGACGGGCTAGAAAACGTGCGGCCGCGTAACGCACTGGAGACACGGCTCGCGGCTATCAAGGGATTTTCTCCCAACGTCAGGCTGGCGTGTCAGAGTACCGCGACGGGAGACGTAACGCTGAAACGCCTTGTGCTCGACGACGATGACATCTCAGCCGCCATCCATGA
>JAFGUM010000448.1 GCA_016938515.1 Spirochaetales bacterium
ATAGCGCCAGAAGACATGAAAAAAGCCGCGGAGTCCGAACGAATAGCAATACTATGCACGCCAAAATCGCAGTTTGAGGTGTCGGGAATGCTGTACCGGGACCTGCGCGACGCGGCTGAAACGCCTTGAGGCTTCCAGATCGCCATGCTCGTCACCTGTGATTTTCACAACCATTCGTGCCTGTCACCCTGCGGTAGCCTCGACCAGCCGCCGTCGGTGCTCGCCAGGCTAGCCTGCGCGCGTGGCCTCAACCTCGTCGCGCTTACCGATCACAACAGCGCGCTCAACACGCCCGCGTTCGCCGAGTGCGCCAGGCGGGAGGGGATATCCGCCCTGTACGGCATGGAGGCGACGAGTCGCGAAGAGGTTCACGTGCTGTGCCTGTTCGCAGAGCCGCAAGCTGCGCTCGAGTTCGGCAAATTTCTGCTGGAGCGCCTGTCTCCGACGCCCCGTGGGCTCGTGAGGCCGGACGAGCAGGTGGTGGTTGACGCCGATGACAACGTCATCGAGCAGTACGGCGTCTACCTGGGGATGGCGCTCACGCTGGATTACGACGATCTGTGCGCCGAGGCGGACTCGTGGGGAGCCCTTGTCATCCCCGCCCACATAGACCGGCCCGCGTTCGGCGCCATATCGCACCTCGGGTTCTTGCCGGAGGGGCCGTACGCGGCGGTAGAAGCGGTGCGTCCGCTACCCGTTGGCGCGTCCAGGGGCTACACCGTCATTACCGGGTCGGACGCGCACTACCCAGAGCACATCGCGCGACGGCCGTTCAGGCTGGAACTCCCCGACACCTGGAATGCGCGTTCTACGATAGACCTGGCAATGATACGGGCCGCGCTTGGTTCCGGGCGCGTTCTCCTGCCGTTCGACTCGTAGACGGGGTTTCTGTTGGGTGCAACCACGGAGGCCTGCGGTGGTCAAACAAGGTGATAGTCACTTCAACGTACGAGCAAAGGGGTCCTGATGTCTGATGTTTCTCTAGAATCCACAGCATATTCCCAGCCAGCCTATCCGCTTGGCGAGGAAATAGCCAACGCCATAACGCATGGAATCTGGGCGCTGCTCTCCGTCGCCGGGCTCGTCGTTCTCGATGTTGCCGCCGCTTCAAGGGGGGACGCCTGGCACGTTGTGTCGTTCACTGTTTTCGGTGCGTCCGCCATTCTGCTCTTTACGATGTCCACGCTATACCACGCCATCAGCGCTCCGCGTGCCAAAAGAGTGCTCAAGGTGCTGGACCATTCGTCAATCTACGTGCTGATCGCCGGCACGTATACGCCCTTTGCGCTTACCGCGCTAAGGCCGACGATGGGCTGGTGGGTTTTTGGAGTGGTGTGGGGCGCCGCGGCGGTGGGCATATCACTCAAGCCATTTCTAGCTGGCAAGCTCAAGCTGTTGTCAACGATTTCATACGTGGCGATGGGCTGGATTATAGTCTTCGCGTGGCGTGATCTCGTCGTAGCCGTCAATGGAACGGCGCTGCGCTATCTCATCGCGGGCGGCATCGCGTACACCGTCGGGGCGGGTTTCTACCTGATCAAGCATCGCTCGTGGTCACATCCGCTCTGGCATCTCTTCGTGGGTGCGGGTGTTACGCTGCATTTTTTCTCGGTGATGGCGCTGCTCCCGCCGAGCTGACAGAGCTCGCCGCTTACTCCAACCCCACTATCATCGCCATCGTGACGTGCAGTATGCCTTCGTCCCAGAAATTTGGATTGTCTGTCCACGCGTTGAACACGGGCAAAAAGCCCCGCGCGCCGAACGCGAACGTGAAGGCTTCCTGCAGGTACACGTCAAAACGGAGTGAGGCCGACGGATAGAACCACCTGCCTTCGCTCCAGAAGTACGATACGATGCCGGCGAGGTTGCTGGCCATGTCGTCTGCGTACAGCGTGGTGTTGTCGTTGGCGAAGGACGCCCTGAGAAGGAAGGCTGTGCCGACAGACGCGGCGGCTCCGAGGCGCTCGTTGAAGCGCAGCGTGGCCGTCAGCGGCAGGTCGACGAGGAAGCCCAGCACGAACGCGTTGTTGCCGGCACCGGTTTCCTGCTCGGTGGGCACCGCGCGACCTTCGTAGAACTTGTACGTGGTCCAGTACAGGTCGAGGCCGGGCTGCAGGCTCAGGAAAAAACCCTTTGAGAACGACACGTTCATCGAGCCACCGAGCGTGTTGGTGACTGGGCGGACTGGCTTGGCGTCGGTCTGGTTGTTGATGATGGCGATGCCGAACCGCCCTGACGCGGCGTCTATATCCCACGCTCCGGCATGTGCGACGAGTGCGATGGTCATGCCCAGGACAAGAATGAATCGGTTCATCGTACCACCTACTATACCGCGCTGGCGCTGGCTTTCATAGGCTAGCTTTAAAGGCCAGTATGCCGCTGGCGCCTACGTCCGGGAATATGTCTTCTTCCCAGAGAATGACGATGACGCCCCCGAAACAGACGGCGTCCCTCGCTCGGGCTCCGGGTATCGGGGCTGCTGGGTACGACGCTGTAGCTGTCAGACCCGTTGATTCCCGCGTTGCGATTGATACACGCCAGTCGTCGCTGGCGATTATTGCCGCCACTCCGTCCGCATCGCCATCGAGCACCTGAGCCCATGCGGGAGCGGCGTCACCAGCCGCGCCACGGACGAAGGTCTTGCGGGAGCCGTCGGGCAGCCTCGCCTCGATGAGCAGCGGGCCCACCAGCGCCGAGGCGGCTACCCTGAGAGCGTCGGGAGCCGCCACCAGTGGCGCGGGGGTGGCCAGCCGCTCGAAAGCGGCTCGTTCCAGCGTCTCGAGTATGGTGCCGTCTGGCGTAAGTCGCGCGTAGCTTGTCTCTACCCGGTCACTAGTTTCCAGACGGTACTGAACGAGCCACGAGCCAGGTTCTACCGGGTATACCGCGTACACGTTTTCACCCAGTCCTGGTTCGAGCACGCGGGCGTCTTTGAGCGTGGCGGCTATCAGGCTGGATGACGGCGAGGAGGCAGGAGTCGTCTCGAAGATCGGGTGGCGGTATAAAAGAAATCGCGCTTCGCCGCGGTCTCCCCACGAAATTGCCACGCTGCGCGTGGAAAAATCGGCAGCGGGGGTTGCCAGCGGCTGTATTTCCAGGCGCCACTCGGGGCTGTTGCCGCCTGCCGCTGGGTAACGATGCGGAGTCAGAACCTTGAGCCCGACCCGATTGATGGCGAGCAGGGCGGATTCTCCCAGCGGCTGCGCGGTGGCTGCCGATACGGCCAGGGGGAAGGGTGTCGGTGTACGTGCCGGCCAGATGCTTGCAGGCTGCGATGGATCGGGAGCCTCTGTGAAGTCGCCCCCAGCGTCGAGCGCAAGCACCAGAGCGCTGGTATCGGGAATGCGGAATCCGGGGTGCTCCACGTTTGCCACGTGCTCCCCCGTTGGCGATGGTGGGGGAGTACGCGAACACGCCGTTGCCAGTGCGATCGCTGCAAGCGCCAAAACGCGGAGCTTCATGGTGCCGTCAGTAGGAGCGAGCGAAGATTGCCCTGTGCCTGGCTGGAGCGCCGCACAGGCAGCAGACGCCTTCCACGTGGTCTTGCTGGTCAGACGGCATGTTGCGGATAGTCACCTTGAGGTCTGCCTTGAGCTTGGCTTCGCACTCACGACTGCCGCACCATAGCCCCCGGGCGTAACCGCCGGTAGCTTCCGCGGTGCCTTCGTGCGATTCACCGTCTATAGCCGCCTGGGGTTTGGCTTTCTTTTCCTTGCCGTAGAACTCGAGTAGATCGGTGTACGAGACGACATCCCTGGTATTGGCGTCGCGGAACGCCCTGGCTTTTTCTAGCAGATCTTTCTGCATCGTAGCCAGCGTCGTGGCGGCGACCGCGGCGATGTCGTCAATACTTACGAAGGATTTTTCGCCGGTATCGCGGCGCACCATTACGACAGTACCGTTCGCGGCGTCCTTGGGACCAGCTTCAACACGGAGCGGAACGCCGCGCATCTCCCACTCGGCAAACTTCCACCCGGGGGTGTTGCTGTCGTCGGTATCGAACGCGACGCGGCGGCCCGAAGCCTTGAGCGATTGCACGACGCGGTTGGCGTACTCGAGCACGGTTGCCTTGTTGTCATTCTTGAAAATGGGTATGACCACGACTTCTTCCTGCGCGAGGCTCGGAGGCAGAACGAGGCCTTTATCGTCGGAGTGCGTCATGATGATGGCACCCACGAGTCGCGTCGAAGCTCCCCAGCTCGTTGCCCATACGTGGTCAAGCTGACCGTCGCGCGTCTGGAACTGCACGTCGAAAGCCTTGGCGAAGTTTTGCCCCAGAAAATGGCTCGTGCCAGCTTGCAGGGCTTTTTTGTCCTGCATCATCGCTTCAATTGAATACGTGGCTACGGCTCCCGCGAACTTCTCGGCATCGCTCTTGCGACCGGCAATTACGGGAAGGCACAGGTATTCTTCGGCGAAGCGGCGATACACTTCGAGCATGGTCGCGGTTTCAGCCTCTGCTTCTTCTTGTGTCTCGTGGGCGGTATGGCCTTCCTGCCAGAGAAACTCGGTGGTTCGCAGGAACAGACGCGTTCGCTTTTCCCAGCGTACGACGTTGGCCCACTGGTTGTAGAGCAGCGGCAGGTCGCGCCATGACTGGATCCAGTCGCGGTATTTGCTCCAGATGATCGTCTCGCTGGTGGGCCTGACGACCAGCGGCTCGTCTAGCTCTTCTCCACCCGCGTGCGTAACAACGGCGAGTTCAGGGCTAAAGCCTTCAACGTGCTCGGCTTCTTTTTCGAGGAAGCTCATCGGGATGAACATCGGGAAGTACGCGTTCTGGTGTCCGGTTTCCTTGAAACGCCGGTCGAGCTCGTCGCGCAATCGCTCCCAGATGGCGAATCCCCGCGGCCGAATGACCATGCACCCCTTGACTGGCGAGTAGTCGGCCAGTTTCGCGTTGAGAACGATATCGATATACCACTGGGAGTAGTCGACGCTGCGGGGCGTAATCTTGTCGGCCATGGGTGTTCCTCTCGGGGGACCAGCGCGGGTAGTACACCCGTGCCGATTTGTTGTGCGCGTTATGGGCGCCTGCCGATACTATACGAAAAACCACCGTCTATTCAACGGCGGCGTTGGGCTGGAGAACGTATGCTGCAGTGGAGCCGCGTTACGGGAGCCGGTAGGTTTCCACCATGTAACGAATGGTAGAACCATGCTCGTTCTTCTCAAGTTTCTCGATCAATACGACGCCGGTCTTGCCGTCCGGGGCTACGATGATTTCGCGAATCGTGTAGTTGGCTACGCCGAGACGCTTGATGGTTGGGTTGCCGGCTTTGATCGTTGTCTTGGAGCCGTTGGTCGTTACGCTGATTTC
>JAFGUM010000449.1 GCA_016938515.1 Spirochaetales bacterium
CGCCTGACTAGCCTGTCTTCTCCGGGCAGCGCGCACAGACCGTTACATACTATCACGACGCTGCCTCCCCGGTGATGAAGAGCATGGCCTTTTCCGGCGTCACCGGCAGGTCGTGGAACCATCCGGCAGGAGGCGCCGCGTCCGGCCTGGCCGCCTTGAGCGCGTCGAGTACGGCGAAGTAGCCGGCCATGCCGTACATGAACGGCGGCTCGCCCACCGCCTTGGAGTTGGCGACGACCTTGGGGTTGGGCTTGGTGTAAAACTCTACGTCCATGCGGGGCATGAAGTGAGCATCGGGCAGCTTGTACGTAGACAGCGTGTCTGAAAGGAGCCTGCCGGAGTCGTCGAATTTGAGTTCCTCGAGCGCTGACCAGCCAATGCCCTGGGCAAAAGCGCCTTCTACCTGGCCAAGGTCGACGAGGGGGTCTATCGACTCGGCCATGTCGTGCACGATGTACGCGTCGTCGAAACGGTACGTGCCTCGCAGAACGTCGAGAGTGGCGGTTACGATTGCCGCTCCGTACACGTGGTACAGGAAGGGTGTTCCCTTCTCGGCTGCCATATCGTAGTGCAGGCCAGGCGTCGCGTAGTACGCGTGCGCCGACAGATCGATACGGCTCTCGTACGCCATCGCGGCGAGGGCCGCGAAGCTGAGGTCGGTCGCGCGCCTGGATCCGTCGGCGGCTTTCAATTCGACACGGCCATCGACCAGGTCGATAGCCAACGGGTCCACCGCCAGCTTTGCCGCGGCCAGAGTTACGAGTCGGCCGTGCAGTTCAAGGCAGGCGCTGTGCGCGGCCATGCCGTTGATGTCGGTACCGGTGCTGGCGGCGGTTGCTACGGTGTTGGCCACCGTCGTCGTCCTCGTGCTCTCGATGCGTATCGACTCTTCCGGGGCGCCAAGGGTTCTGGAGACGATGACGGCTATCTTGCGCCCGACGCCCTGTCCCATTTCTATGGCGCCGGTGCTTACCGACACCGACCCGTCATGGTAGACGTGCACGAGAGCGCCGCCTTGGTTGAGCATTATCTTGGTAAAGCTGATGCCAAAGCATACCGGAATAGCCGCTACGCCCCGCTTGAACGCTTTGTTCGTGGCGTTAAACGACTCAATGTCGGCACGGAGGGCGTCGTATCCTGCTTTTTTTACGCACAGGTCAAAGGTGGCTTCGCCGCGAACGTCGTCGAGGCGCATGCCGTAGTGCGTCGTATCGCCTTCGTGGAACAGGTTTTTACGCTGCAGCGCGGCGGTGTCCATGCCAAGGGCTCGAGCCGCGTGCTCCATGGCACTCTCGATGACGAAAAAGCCCTGCGGCCCGCCAAAGCCCCTGAACGCGGTAAACGGTACCAGGTTGGTTCTGCACATCGTGCCCGTGACGCGGACGTTGGGTATGCGATAGGCCCCCGTAGCGTGGAACAGCGTGCGCGGGAGTATAGCCGGCGAGAGGTCTGTAGCGGCACCGGCATTCTGGTAGTACTCTGCCTCGAACGCGAGTATCGTGCCGTCTTTTGCCAGGCCGATGCGGTAGTCTGAAGAGTAGGGGTGGCGCTTGCCGGTGCTGCTCATGTCGTCCCGACGGTTCAGGTACAGCTTGACGGGCTTTCCGGTGTGAACAGCCCCGAGCGACGCGAGGGCCGCCCAGCCCGAAGCCTGGTCCTCCTTGCCGCCGAAGGCTCCCCCGAGGCGCCTCGTCTCCACCTCCACCAGATTCATGGGAACGCCGAGTATGCGCGCTATAATCGCCTGCACGCCGGCCGGGCTCTGCGTCCCCGAGAATACGCGGACGCCGCCCGAATCGTCTGGCCACGCTATGGCCCCCTGGGTTTCCAGGTAGACGTGCTCCTGGCCTCCGGAGTCGGCGCGGCCACTGAGCACTATGTCACACTTCTTGAAGGCTGCTTCCGTATCGCCCATACGCTGCGTGCGGCTTTGCATGATGATGTCACCCCGCTCGAAGGCGACGCGCGGGTCGACGACCGCCGGCAGGTCTTCGCGGCCTTCGATGCGCACGAGAGCC
>JAFGUM010000450.1 GCA_016938515.1 Spirochaetales bacterium
GATTCGTGATCGGTTTGAGTCGGTAAAGCGATCTGTGGATATATCATCCACCGGGCTGATGCAGCGCGTACTGGAGCGATTTTTGTCGAGCGGTCGCTTTGACTCGCATCTCTGGGCAGTACGGCGGCGCTACCAGTCGGCATTTGCCGCCTTTGACGCAGGTCTTTCGGAAATCAGGGGATCTGGCTTGCGATGGAGCAATCCAGGCGGAGGCATCAACGCATGGATTAAGGTACCAGCTCGGGTGAGCGCGAAAGCCTTTGCCGACAGGTGCCTAGCCTCGGGCTGCGCGGTGGCTCCTGAGACATCGTTTCGTTACGATAGGTCTGTCGTTGATTCTGATGATAGCCACGTACGGGTCAGCTTTGGCTCTGTACAGCCGTCGGCACTGTCAGCCGCGGCCATTATTCTGGGGAAAACGGCCAGCTTGCCATAGCGCTTCACCTGGAACTGATGCTTTTCCATATTGGCAACGGGCACTATACTCCTCTGCATGAAGCCGTTCAAAGTCGTGTCTCCATTCGAGCCGGCGGGTGACCAGCCGCAAGCTATAGAAACCCTCACGGCGGGAATTATCGCCGGGGATCGGTTCCAGACGCTCAAAGGCGTTACCGGGTCTGGAAAGACGTTTACGATGGCCAAGGTCATCGAGGCGGTGCAAAAGCCAACGCTCATCGTAAGCCACAATAAAACCTTGTCGGCACAGCTATTCAGGGAGTTCAAGGAGTTTTTTCCGGAAAACGCCGTAGAGTACTTTGTTTCGTATTATGACTACTACCAACCAGAAGCCTATGTTCCAACGCGGGACCTGTACATAGAGAAAGACGCCGATATCAACGAGGAGATAGAACGGCACCGGCTGTCGGCAACGCGGAGCTTGATGGAGCGTCGTGACGTCATCATCGTGGCTACGGTATCGTGCATCTATGGCCTTGCTACACCCGAGGTGTACAGGGAGATGAAATGCGGCACCGAGACCGGCTCTGAACTCGATATCGAAGCGTTCAAGCGCGATCTCATATCGCTGCAGTACGAGCGCAACGACGCCGTGCTCGAACGGGGCAGGTTTCGCGTCAGGGGTGACGTAATAGAAGTGTACCCAGCGTACGCCGGTGAGGCGTACCGGATTGAGCTTGACTACGACAGGGTAGAGCGCATCAGGCGGTTTGACCCTGTATCCGGCGCAATCGTCGAGGATCTGGATGCTGCTGTCATCTATCCGGCAAAACAATTCGTGATGCCGGAGTCCATGGTACAGAAGGCTCTGGCGGGCATCAGGCAGGAACTGTCAGAACGATACGACGAACTTCTGTCTCTGGGCAAACTGGTGGAAGCCCAGCGTCTGAAGACTCGCGTCGAGTACGACGTCGAGCTTCTCGAAGAGATGGGGTACTGCCCAGGTATAGAAAACTACTCCGGGCCTCTGTCGGGGCGGGAGCGAGGCCAGCGACCCTCTGTGCTGCTGGATTACTTTCCCGCGGATTTTCTCACTTTTATAGACGAGTCTCACGTCAGCCTGCCACAGATAGGCGCGATGTACGCAGGAGATCGCTCACGCAAGCAGAATCTGGTGGACTATGGGTTCAGGCTGCCGAGCGCGCTGGATAATCGTCCGCTCAAGTTTGACGAGTTTGAACAGCTGACGAAGACCGTTGTGTACGTGTCGGCGACTCCCTCGGAAACTGAGACAAAAAAATCAGCGCGCATAGTGGAGCAGCTCATAAGGCCGACCGGCCTCGTAGACCCGGAAATACTCGTGAGGCCGAGCGAAGGGCAGATGGAAGACATCTACACCGAGATACGCGCGCGCATAGCCGCGGGGGAACGCAGCCTGATACTTACGCTTACCAAGCGCATGGCAGAAGAGCTGTCTGAGTACCTTACGTCGCTTTCTCTCAAGGTTCGCTACATACACAGCGAGGTGGAGACCATAGAGCGCGTAGAAATACTGACGCAGCTGCGCACGGGTGAATACGACGTTCTCGTTGGAATAAACCTGTTGCGCGAGGGAATAGACCTGCCAGAAGTGTCGTTTATAGCGATACTCGACGCTGACAAGATAGGCTTCCTGCGTTCTGCAACGAGCCTGGTGCAGATCATTGGCCGCGCCGCGCGTAACGCCGCCGGGGTTGTCGTGATGTACGCGGACAAGATGTCCGACGCAATGCGTGTTGCCATAGACGAGACAAATCGTCGACGCGCTGTGCAGGTCGCGTACAACGAAGCTCACGGTATTACCCCAACTACGGTAAAGAAAGCGATTCACGACATTCTGCAGCGGCACAAGGAAGAAAAACATGAAGCAGCGTCTACAGAACTCGAGACTATAAAGAGCTCGTACAACCTCATAGTACCCGAGCAGAGAACGGCGCTGATAAAGCGACTGGAGCGTGAAATGCTCGAACATGCCAAGAATCTGGAGTTCGAAGCCGCCGCTGTGTTGCGTGATGAGATAGAACGAATACGGAGTGGCA
>JAFGUM010000451.1 GCA_016938515.1 Spirochaetales bacterium
CGCAACGATGACGGACAGACACCGTTGATGCTGGCGCTGCGTAAAGACTCCACCGGTACGGTAAACGCGCTACTGACGCTGGGAGCGGACCCGAGCGCGCGCGATTCTTCTGGCGCGACCGTCTTGCACCTCGCCGTATACCACGACGCCCTGGAGTGCCTGCGCCTGCTGGCACGATCAACCGACGACCTCGATCCTCGGGACTTTACCGGCAAGACCCCGCTTCGAAACGCGGTAGATGGCGCTGACGCCATCGCAACGGCCTTTTTGCTAGAAAATGGCGCTGATCCGCTGGCCAGAGACAACTCTGGAGAAACACCGCTGCACGCCGCGGCCAGGCAAGCCGACGCTCGTTTTGTAAGCGCCCTCGCCTCGAAGGTTCGCACACTGGATACGCGCGACGATTCGGGAGCCACCCCACTACTCGAAGCGGTGTACGCGGAGAACGCAAAAACCGCGAAAATACTGGCCACGATAGGCGCTTCCATACACGCGCGGGACTCAAGCGGCGAAAGCCCCTTCAGCTACGCGCTGAAAAAGGGTGGAGACGTCCTCGCCGCGCTGCTCAACGAGAAAACCGCCAGCAGCTCTGACGCCGATGGCAAGTCTATTCTGCGCGTCATTATTGAAGCGAAGCCCACTATCGACCTTATAGAGCAGGCTCTGAAAGCGGGAGCCTCTCCGCTGGACAGGGACGCACAGGGACGTTCACCGCTGCACGCTGCGACCTCCGGCTCCTACGCTGAAATTGCTTCTATGCTCGTAGCAGCAGGAGCCGACCGCTTCGCACGAGACGCAGAAGGCGCTACCCCCGCGGGTATCGCGCTGTCCGGGGGAGAAGCCATGATTCAGGCGCTGTTTGGCACCGAGCCCAACGCGGCCGACTACCTCGGAGAAACCGCGCTCCACTACGCAGCCGCCGCGGGCCAGAATACAGCCGCGCAGGTCCTGCTGGCTCTCGGAGCCGATGCCTCATTGGCCAACGCGGCGGGAGAAACTCCCGCTGACGTCGCGACCAGGCGCGGACACGAGGATTTGGCAAAGCTGTTGGCTGTTCGCTAGAAACTGGCTCGTGCCGCCTCTCAAGAGGGGTGGCACGAGCGTTCGGTATGCTTCAGGAAATCTCCTGGTACTCGTCCAGCTTTCGAAGCTCCTTGAGCTTCTGGATGGCCTTCTCCTGAATCTGCCTGACACGCTCACGCGTAATACCCAGCAGCTTGCCGGTCTCCTCGAGCGTCAGGGGGCCTTCACCGTTGAGGCCAAATCGTAGCGTTATAATCGTTATCTCGCGCTGGTTGAGACTCTGGAGTACGTCGCCAAGGGTGTCTTGCAGCGTCATGCTGAAGACCTCCTCAAAAGGCTCTACCGCATTTTCATCCTTGATGAGGTCAGCCAGGTGGGTAACGTTGTCTTCGTCTACAGTAGTATCAAGTGATGCTGTTTCCTGCGACAGCTTCATTATCTCCTTGACCTTCTTGGCATCCATGCTGAGCTTGTCTGCGAGCTCTTCAGGGTTGGGATCGCGCCCGAGATCCTGCGTCAGCTGCTTGGCCACAAAGTAGCACTTCTTGATCGTATTGAGCATGTGAATGGGGATGCGGATGACGCGGCCCTTGTCGGCAAGGCTCTTGATGATGGCCTGCCGTATCCACCAGGTGCCGTACGTGCTAAACCTGCACCCGCGCGTATAGTCAAACCGTTCTACCGCTTCTATAAGGCCGATATTGCCCTCGTCTATGATGTCGAGCAGGGACAGCCCCCGGTGCTGGTAGTTCTTGGCGATAGAAACGACTAGTCGCAAGTTGCTCGATATCATGCGGTGCTTGCACGACAGCAACTCTGTTTCCTGACGCTCCAGCTCCTGGGCGGACTGTTGCTGCTCTGGCCCGGCATCGTTCACCAGCGTCTTGAGTGCCGCTACGGCATTCCTGGCTTTTTGTATCCTTGAGCCAAGTTCCACTTCCTCCTCCGCACTGAGCAGGGAGTACCGTGATATCTGCTTGAGGTACAGCGCGAGGGGATCCGTTTCCTTGACAACCCTCACGTGCTTTGCTTTCTTCTGCAGCAACACAGGCTTTGTCTTTTTCGCTCGCTTGGCGGGTTCAGTAATTGCTGACGCGACTTCGTTCATAGGATCTCCCAACGGAACACAGAAGATTCGGTTCATCGCGGATGCAACCCGGATCATGAGACGCGAACTGGAAGTCTACACAATAATTTTTAAAAATCAACACTATTCCGCAAAAATTGTCGAAAAATTTTTGTACAGGAGCAATTTTCACCCTCAGTCCCTTGGAGCCTTGTCTGGATCGATGGTATCAGGCCCTTTGAACACGAAAAAGTACGCGGCTGCCTCGCTGTCATCATCGAGGGTTCCTACGATTGCGCCTCTTCGAACCGCCTCGCCCTGCCGTACCTTCAGAGACCCGGCACCTCCGTAGACGTATACGAGGCCGTCGCCCGCCTGGACGAAGGCAACAAGCCCAAAACCACGGAATGGCCCCGCTGATATTACCGTTCCTGCGCGAATCGCCTGAATATCAGCTGATGGCCTGGCTGCGATGGAAACGCCTTTTAGCTTGCCCTGCAGGTATGAAACCTTCCCTTCCACGGGCCATACGGTAGTACTACCGGGGGTGCTCGTTGATGGCGGTGTTGCTGGCTCGGGTTTGGGGGGTATGGTGCTCGTCGGAATTCTGAGTACTTGTCCAATCTTCAGCGTTGTGGACGACAGGCTGCTTGCTTCCTGGATAGCCCGCACGGTCACGCCATGACTGCGCGCCACGCTGTACAGCGTATCCCCCTTCGCGACGGTGTAATCCAGCATGGTCACAACCGGATCGGCCGCCACTACAGCCTGCCCCGGAATAGCCAGCTTCATTCCAACAGCGAGCTTCGCCGGATCCGCAATACCATTGGCCTTCATTATGACATCGACGGAAATGTCGTATCGTTTGGCTATCGCGTACAGCGTCTCTCCTTTTTGCACGACGTGAACGACCGGGTCGGCCGCGGCGGCGAGCGTGGTCACCGCGAAGGCCATCGCGGCGATACAAAAGAAGACGGCGGAGGGTTTCATTCTGGCGTTCATGCACTTCAATTGTCGGCCCGTTGCGGCGTCCTCATGAGCTTCTTGTACCTACGTGCGCATGGTATCTACAGGGAGTATTCCAGGAACAGACGCACATAGGAAGCCGATCTGCCACCATCACTGGCGTCTATCGGCCTGGCCGCGTGTCCCGCGTACTCCGCGCCCCACAAAAATGGTTTGGGCAAGCGGAAGCCAGCACCAACCGAGTAGCGCAAGCTCGTGTCGTACGAATCCACGCCTTCCCGGGGCCGCAGGGCAAGCGAAGCGTTGACCTCGGCTGCGGTGCCAAAGCGGGCAAACGCGTCCAAACCAATATTCAGATAATTGACCATCGCGAATTCGTTCATATCGTACGGTAGTTCCCATGACAGCGCGGCAAGCCATGCTGCCGTACCCCCATCATCGTCAAGGCCACCCAGGAACGCACGAAGGGCAAGCCGCTTGTCAACGCTCTGCCCACTCACCCGCCTGAGCCAGTCCCACGTCATTCCAACCCCGAACAGGCTTCTACCGTACAAGCCCAGATCCACCGATTGAGCGTATCCGGTATTTTTAACGTCATCGCCTGTGAACGTCGTTTCCGACAATACGGCGTCGTCTTTCTCGACGACCGTTGCAATCCACAACCCTTTTTCTTTGCCAAGAGACCCTTCAGCCCGCAAGGCAAACTCAAACCGGCCTGTGTCCATGAATGCTATATCATTGGATGTTGGGTCCAGACCAAACGGCGAATACATCCTGAGCGCCAGCGCGCCTGATGGTTCGTGCAGCAACGCCCAGCGTATGGTACGCGCACGCTTGGCTCTGGCAATGGCCGGATCACGGATTTCCCTGTCTACCGCGGCTTTGGTTTTCTTTATATATGCCGTCGTCCCGTCTATCCTGCGGCGGATAACGTCTACCCGGGCGCGTACGATTTCCTTGGTCTTGGGGATGGTTTCCTCGACACGGCCGAGGGCCAGCCTCGCGTCTGAAAGGATGCGCCGTCGCGCCTCCAATTCGTCGCTGAACGCTCGCAGTTCTGCTTTGGGCGCGCCTTCAATGGAAGCGGCTCTACCACCGATACCGGCGGCCCACGTTTCAGCCTCGCTTACATCAGTATCCAGCTCGGCGAGAGTTGCGAGGGCCGACGATAACTCTTCGTCTTCGGCAAGACCACGCTCTGCCGTCCTGATTCTGTCGTAACCGGCAACCGAGGTCGCCTTGACCGCCCCCAGCACCTCCCTTAATTCTGGTGCTTTCTTCTTGCCAAAGGTGGAGAATACCGCGGCATCGCCGACCGGCCCGAGCAGGTCGAGCCCAGAATCGCTGGCATCGCGCGCTTGCCAGTAGAGGCTCATCGCACGGCCCAGTTGTCCTTCTGTCTCGGCGTCTCTGGCCTGGCTGGCCAGGCGCTCAGCGTCCGCGAGCCTCGTCTCTGCTTCGTCGAGTAGCGTTGAGACGGTTGAGACGTAGGAAGAGTTGTACAGCAGACGTAGCGATTCATCGTCTACCACGAGCTTGACGCGAACCGTCCACGAGCCAATCCCCTGCGACGAAGACAGCTTCTTCCAGCTCATCGTCACGGGTGGGTTCTTGAAGAACAGCTCGGTGAACAGGGCATCCTTGCCGAGGGCATCCATGACGACGCCGATGGCCGCACGAAGCGCGTCATTCTGGGCCGCGGCTTCGCTGTCTCCCGTGCCTACCGCTTCGGCTATGTAGTCTGGCCCATC
>JAFGUM010000452.1 GCA_016938515.1 Spirochaetales bacterium
CTTGCCGCTGGGCTGTCCTGGACGAAGCGGACAAGCTTTTTGAAAATGAAGCTATAGAGTACAGCTCAGAGCTTTTATCGGCGCTTCCTGACGCGTGTTCCAGGCACCTCGTTTCCGCCTCGCTTCCAAACCGTACGGTTGAGCGTTCCGCTCGGTGGTTCAGAAATCCAGAACTACTAGTCATCGACCCTTCCGAAGCGCTCAGAACCACTATTGAGCACTGGTGTTTTCACTCTACTTCCAGGTCTAAGCTTGACTTCCTGAGACGTTTTGAAGCATCGGTAAAGCCGGAACGCTGTCTGTTGTTCGCTTCAACCAACGCGGCAATCTTCACAATCCAGAAACGCCTCGATTACCTTGGCTTTCCAGCCGTCGTCCTCAAATCCGATAAAGACAACGCCGAGCGCAAGAACGCCCTCGCGGAATTTTCGAGCGGAGCTGCCCGCTGGCTCATAACCACCGACCTGGGAGCCCGTGGCCTTGATCTGCCCGATGTTTCTCACGTCATCAGTTTTGACCTTCCCGAGGAACCCACCGTGTATATGCACAGGGCGGGTCGTACCGGCCGGGCTGGAAAACACGGCGTCTCCGTAGCGCTGGCTGACCTCGTCGAATTGAAGCGCGCTTCCAAAATCGCCGTGCGGTACGGTTTTCCGTTCGTATGCAAAATATTGGACTCGGGCATCGTTCACGACATTGAGCCGGAAAATTTTTTCGCGCTTGCCGAAGAAGAGGAAGCAGCCCGCAAGGATGTCAAGCTGGAAGGAACAAAACGCCCTGAAGGGCGCAAATACGCGAGATCCAGCACGCCCCAGCGCCGGGACCAGAGCCGGGATCGTCCAGCGCAACGAACCCAGCAGCCCGGTAACCCCAACGACAGGTCGAGACCACCGCGATCGTACCAGCCACAGCCAGATCGTTCGTCACGAAGGGATCAGGCTCACGGCAAGAGCCAGGGAGCACCCAAGGCATTCGACCGACCTACCAACCCCAGGCCCGCTACGGCGCCACAGGGAGCGCCTTCGGAGCAAGCACACCAGGCAGCGCCTTCCGCGAATCCGCCGGCTCCCAAGCGTCGGCATCGCCATAAGAAGCCTGGTCCCAAAAGCGGAACCCCTCCAGCCGGCGAATGAATCGCCAGAAGCTCTATGCCTGGCTTTTTTTCTGACGCGCGGCGAATAGCCGTACGAGTTCGTCAAGATTCCGCTGTAAGATAGTGTCACCGCCAGCTTGTGCCAGGGCGCCAAACTCGTCTATGCATCGCCTAAACTCGAATGCGTACTTCCCGTGCGCCAGCTTTCTTATGAGCCTCACCGCTTCTCGTGAATGCTTGTGAGCGAGCTTGGCGTTGCCCGCAGCTACTTCCTGTCTGGCTATTTTCAACAGCACTGACAATTCGTCAACCACATCTCCGCACGCGCACGAAGCGACCTTGACGAGGAAGCGTTCCTTCATAGTCGCGTCCATAGCTCCCAGTATCTCAACTGCGCTCGAGGATGCCCTGCGCAGATCATTTGTAAAAAAGGCGGCTTCCAATGACCCGGGCATGTTTAGAGCACCCGCAGGCTCGGCCGCTTCTGGCTTAAAGCCAAACGCGGCCATCACCGCCTGCGGGTTATATACCGAGCGCAGTGCAGCATCCAGCGCAACAGCGCTGGCAAGCTGCCGCCTTGATACGCTCGCGGGTACTGAATCCAGGCTCGTATCAACGCTAAATAAAAACTCCGTACTCCGGGAAGTCCTGCTGGAAGATTGGCGACCACCTCGGTAGGCTACGTAGTCAAGCGCAATTACCTCAAGACGCCCCCGCGACCCAAGGAGTTCTATCATGTCATCGCCGCTTATATGACCATCGACGCTCCAGCTGAAAATGATCGTGCCGGCATCGATCTCGTCCAGCAGCGACGCTATGGCGTCCCTGGCTTTTGCTTTGACGCAAAACCTGGAACGGGTAGCCTTCCAGCTTTCGGGGATACCCGCTTTTACGGAAAATCGCGCGTCTGCTCCCGTAGTCATGGGCGCTGGCTCTCCATCCCAGCGTAGTATGGTGTTGAGAAGGTGATAGTTTGACCCATACTGGTGTTGATTGTACGGTGGGTCGAAATACGCTATATCTACAGACTCACCACCAACTCGCCTGGAGGAGTCGTATCCGGCGAGCCTTACGGGGGGCGTCAGCAGGAATTCTTTCGCGTCGCGCCTCGTTACGGTAGCGCGGTTGCCTTCTGGCAGAATTGGCGATTCCAGAGTCATGCGCCCCAGTATCCTGGAAAGCGCATCCTTGCCATTACCCCCAAAACCACGATGGTAGGCTTTGAAGACCCCAGAAGTATTGGCGTGTACCGCGGCTTCGAGGAGCAACGCGCCTAGCAGTACTGTGCGACGCGTCGCTTCAAGGCTACCTGGAGCTGGATCTGGGTAGTCGTGCTCTATGCGGGTTCGCACGCGGTCTATAAAAACAGCGTTTTCTGCCGTGTAAAAAAGCCGCTCAACACCGAGCTTGGGAGCATCGGTGTTGACAGGAGCGTACCACCTTGCGATGTACGGAGCGCCTGTAGCGCTGTCGGGAACCCGCTCTGCCAGAGATAGTGGATGCATCGAGTTCCATTCAGCCAGAAATTCGCTTAACCCCGTCCTGCCGCCAAAGGCCATGCGAATGTCTGTCTCGGCAAGTCCGAGCCAGCACGCGTTGATAGCTTCGCTGTACGGCTCCAGATCGTTGGCAAAAACCGCCAGTCCCATCGCGCGCGCGAGGCGCGATACCGCGCCAGAACCGGCAAACGCGTCCAGAAATCGTGGCTCCGTATACCCCGAGCTTATACGGCGAAACACCGGCTCCAGCCTTGGCAACAGAGCTCGTTTATTACCCAGATATGGTATCAGCTGACTGGTACAGTATCCTGGGGGTCCTGGAAGCTCATGGCTCATACCGTGCCATGCTCGTAGCGGTTTCGAAGACTTCCACGGCTGTCAGCGGTATGGAAGGATCGAGCTTTGTCATTTCATCAAAAATATAGTGAGCTATTCGCTCCGCGCTCGGTGACGAGGCAAACGCAGGGACGTCGTTAAGGCTGATATGATCGAGCGTCGAGCACACGTCGCGTAATCGCCCTTTTAAATCGCCAAAGTCGCAGAGCATTCCGGCCTTGTCGAGCTGGCTCCCGCTGGCATAGGCACGAACGAGGTAATTGTGGCCGTGCAGCCTCTCGCATTTGCCATGATATTCTGTAAGGTAATGCGCTGCCGCAAAATCAGCTTCTACGCGTATCGTGTACATAGCTTCTCCCCGTGTATTGTAGCTTCCACTCCCTTTAGCTTCAAGACGGAAACAGACAGCGGCGTATTGCGCAACTCGCGCGGTGTCGGTACCATCGGGCCATGAAGCTACGCGACATCGTACCGCCAGCGCTCGTCGTTTCTGTAGACGGCGATATGAACGTAGAGCCGAGTGGTCTCGCCTATGATTCAAGGGATGTGTTGCCAGGATACGTTTTTTTCGCGCTGCCGGGACTCCACGCAGATGGCCACCGCTTTATCCATGAGGCTATTCGCGCGGGAGCCTCCGCCATTATCCATGAGCAAGCTCTGGAGGCACCGTGCCCCGCGGCGTGTTGCGTGCGGGTTAATGACGCCAGAGCCGCGATGTCTCCTGTTGCAAGCGCGTTTTACGGCTCTCCGTCCAGTCGCCTCGCTGTCATTGGCGTTACGGGTACTGAAGGCAAAAGTACCACCGTCTGGCTTATCTATCGTTTGCTAGACCTCGCCGGCAAGAAAGCCGGATTTTTCAGCACCGTGGATCGCAGAATCGGCGGAGCTGTAGAACCAAATCCCAGGCACCAGACCACGCCGGAGGCTACGAGCGTTCAGCGTATGCTTGATAGCATGGCCAACGCTGGCTATGAGTACGCTGTCGTA
>JAFGUM010000453.1 GCA_016938515.1 Spirochaetales bacterium
AGCATCGACACCGCGAACTGGGGGATACTGGCTTGTTCCCTGCTTGCAGACAGCTCAGCTGGAGCGGCAGTTTGTCCAAAAGCCTGGGTGCCAACGAAGAGCGCGATCGTCATTGCGGCCACTACTATACGCATGAAGTCTCCTTCCGGACACCAGTGTGCACAGGCACTGGTGCCCATGCGTTAAATCTGCATAAGCCATGCCAATGCTTGTATCGTTCGCCAGACGCTCCTGATGCCATCCTGGTACCTCTATACTGACCAGCACTCCTCGAGCCTATCGACAACGATAGCGCATTGGTATCAAAAGTGATAGCCTCCGTGTACGACGCTTGACGCGCACCCTGTATACGGCAATAGTCGTGGTATGAGGAAACTAGCGTACTGTGCCCTGGTCGCGCTGGTGGTAACGACCGCGGCCGCGCAGCATTCAGATACTACCGATGTCTCCGCGCAGAGAAAGCGTATACTGGAAACGGCGTACAAGTATCGTGGCGTGCCGTATGTATACGGTGCCGAGTCTCCGCGCGCTTTTGACTGCTCGGGCTTTGTTCGTTACGTGTACCGCGAAGCTTCCGGCATGGAACTGCCGCGGAGCGCGAGGGGTTTTTACTCTGCGGGCGTGCCTGTCAAAGCCGCGGAAGCCCGTCCGGGAGACGTGTTTGTCTATGATACCGTCGGTGGGTCCCCTAGCCACGTGGCTATATACGTTGGAGATGGCAAGGTTATCCATGCCGTTTCTGATGGTCCCAAGACGGGTGTCATCGTTTCCAGCATACACGACCGGTACTGGTCGCCCAGGCTCATAGCCGCGAGAACATTTCTGCCAACGGAGACTATAGTTACTGCACCAGCCGCACCAGCCGCACCAGCCGTGGCGAAGGCTCCTCTGGCAGCTCCGGTCGTTGCGGAGCAACAAGACGACGTTGCCATCGCCGACATAGGCTTTACCATTCGCTCGCGCAAGGAAAGCTATACAGACAAGATTCCAGCGGAAGCGGGAACGTCTGTGGCATTCACGCTTACCAATGGCACAGGCGCCGACGGTACCTTTATGGTCGTGTTTTTCCGTATTGCGCCTCAGAGCTACAAGCTGCACCAGATACACGAAGAAAAGGTGCTGCTCGCGCGCGATGCGGCGTTTAGCCTGCCCCCGTTCCGTTTTGACCAACCGGGCAAGTACAGGCTCATTGTCAGGGACAACTGGGGCAACCCCCTGTTCGAGCGCTCGTTTATGGTTACTCCCGCCGATTCCGGGCAGGGCTCATGACGACGACGCAGCGTTCGTCCTCCAGGAAGGGCACGCGCACTGGCAGGATTTCGGCGTCGGCATAGAGCCCCTCGATTGCGGATAGTTCTGCCCCGGCGCGCTCCGCTTTGCCCTTGTACGCGACGACGTGACCACCTTCAGCGCATACAGAGAACACGCGCTTGAACAGTTTGCGCTCAAACGGTCTGAAGGCTCTGAACGTTACGATATCGTAAGACCCC
>JAFGUM010000454.1 GCA_016938515.1 Spirochaetales bacterium
AACGGGCGCCCACGCCTCGCCGTCTACGAAGATGAAGTCGGCCGAGTCGGAGAACGAGCTCTTGGTGGCCGATTCGCCGCGGCTCATCTTGAAGGCGACGAGAACCTCGCCGTCGAGTGGTATCAGAGCGGCTGGAACGCCGATTGACTCCAGCTCGGCCGCGTACAGCGCGGCCAGGTCGTCAGAGTCGCCACCCCGGTACGATATGGTCTGGTACGGGTACTGGACGTAGTCTACGTCTGTGCGGGCGGCCAGCATTTTTGTGTACGGCGTCTGCGGGTCTGCAGCCCACGCTATTCCCGAGAGCCTGAGCCCCTCGAACAGGCCGAGCGCGTACTGCAGGTTGGAGTCCAGCTCCTGCCGTGCCTTGGCGCGCACGACGCCGGCGAGGAATTTGCTCGAGTCGAGCACCGCGGGGTCGTTGGGGCTGACGAACGACGCGAGTATCTTTGGGTCCTGCCAGGTGAGCGCGTTGCGGTTCATGATGGACAGGGTGGTTTCTGCCACCGCCGATCTCGGTTCTCCAAGGAGCGTATACACGATGCGCAGCTCCCCGCGGACGCGTACGTTCTCGGTTACCGCCATCACCTGGTCGGAGAGCGAAGCCACCAGGGGGGCGTCCATCGTCGCGCCCTTTGGCAGGTACGGCATCTTAGCGCACAGCGCCGGGCCGGTGGTGTAGCCCTCGGCGTGGAACCATACCTCGACGTCGCGTATCTCGGCGCTCTCGGCGTTGCGGATCTGCGCCAGGCCGAACGATGTCTTGGCGTAATCCGCGGCGACGATGGGATACAGCGGCTGGGACTCGGCGGACTGGAGCGTGGCGCGGCCCGCCGCCGAGCCTGAGCCAAAGCCAATATCAGCAACGATGGATATGGCTACGCCGGAATACAATGATCCTACGACGCCGGCGTCTTTTTTGAGCAAGTCGATATAGGATGCTCCGGCGGATAGCGTCATGCTCGGGCTAAACCGGTAGCCAGCCTCGGCGCCGGCTCGCCAGAACACGTTGCCCGCGGGAATCGCCGTGCCGTCCGCCGCCGTATACGAGCCTATGTACACGCCGGAGCCAGCTGAGGCGCCTACCTTGATGCGAGGTACGGGAAACGCGAAAACGCCCAGGCCGCCACCGCCGGTGAGCATCAGCAGCGAGCCATCGAGGTCCGCCGCCGCGGGAGCCACGTACCGCACGTCTGCGCCTATGTACGGCGCCAGGAAGCCGAACAGGTCCATGTCCATCACGAACGAACCGCCACCGCCCAAACCGTAGATGTCTGCGTCGGAAACGGGTATCAGTATGTCGGGTGCTACGCGCACGCGCACGTCCTGCGCGCTCAACCGGAATGCCGGTACGGCCATGAGGAGCAAAAGGAATAGTACCCCCACATTTTTTCTCGAGTAGCGCATTAGAATACCCCCGAACATATTAAAATAAGAAATCTGTTGAATCAGTTCTTTACGAGACGGTATTACCTATCGAACAGTATATCGCACATACAATAATAGTGTGTGTGAAATGAATAGAATCATGC
>JAFGUM010000455.1 GCA_016938515.1 Spirochaetales bacterium
ATCGGTGACGCCTCTCAAGGCTGGCGTCACCTACCTCCCCAAATATGCTCTTGGCTAAAGACACAAGGTCCGATGAACTACCTAAAGGTCAAGAAGCGTGCATGAACAGCCGATACTAAACGAGGTATCACCATGATGGAGCCTTGATGAGAATCCGTACAGCAATCGCGGTCGCACTAACCTTGGCGCTCTGTACGGCGCAAGGCGCTGCGGCTTTCGACGTGACGTCCGTCAATCTGCACCTCTATTTATCAGGGCTAAAACAGCCCGGCCCCCCTGTAGTCGTTGAGGATCATCTTGTCTTGAGCGTAGCAGGGGCGTACCGCTTCGTAGGCGCGGCTTTTTCGTACGAGGGATGGGGTACGGTGCATTCGTTTGAGGTAAATCGCTATGGAGTCTTCATACTCGCCGTTCCGGTTCCGTATGGTGATGCCACGATGGTGAGGTACCGGCTGGTTCTTGATGGGTTGTGGGCTGCGGATCCATCTAATCCGGAGTACGAACGTGATCAGGCTACCGGAGCGTCGATGTCGCTGGCACATCTGCCGGTACGACCTCGCACCGTGCTTGGCGTGTGGGATCCGGTAGACGATGAAGGCGTGTCGTTCTATTTTCAGGCAGATCCGGGGCAGCGTGTTACCGTAGCGGGATCGTTCAACGGCTGGGATCCGTTTATCCACGAGCTGGAAGAAACCGAGCCAGGCAGCTATTGGCTGAAGCTGTCATTGTCTCCAGGCGACTACTACTACGTGTTTTTCTACAAAGGGGAGCGTATAGCTGACCCTCTTAACCGGCGCCTTCTGTATGGTGCCGATGGAAAGCCTGTCTCTGCCATCACAATAGCTTCAAACTGATGCTGTAACACCAGTAGGCTTGGCTCGCAACATCGACAGTAGTGTCGTGGCGGTAGTTTTGTGCCGGTTTGTTTCAGCCATTATTTCAGACGCCAGTGGCCAGCGGGTGCGCAGCCGCGCGGCGATATCGGGCCGGGCGCACACGATACAGTCTACCTCGTCTTCACCAGCCCCCGTCGCCAGCCTGTCCAGCTCGGAGAGCGTTCGTATCATCCCCATGTCGTAATCCAGTTCAAGAGGCCCGATCTCGTCAACTATGAGCAGTGGTGGTTCGCTGGCTCTACTCTCGTCTGATCTGGTGTGACCATAGGGGGCTGACAGAAACGCGGTTCCCGCGTCGTCTGCCAGATTGAGGGCTTCGATGCTGAAATCCCACATGCCGTATCGTAACGTTCCTGGTTCGTCATCTGGCACAGTCGGCCTCGGGCGACGCTGCCCGGCGAGCGGCGTCGGACAACTAACCCCGGGTCTAGCTTGTGCGAGCTGGATCACGGGGTTTTCTGTACCTACTACAGCAAGCTCTATCCCAACCTTGTGACCTTCCTGGAACACGGCACGGCATAGTACGCCACCGCATGGAGCACCACTCTGGCTGTATAACTCGATGAGAATTGCGCACGCGCTCGATTTACCAGAGCCGCTCGGTCCTGACAGTATGACTATCATCAGTCCTCTGCTGGAGCGAAGGCAACGTCTACCCGCTCCAGTGGTATGCCATTGGTCTCGGCAAACGTGCGGACGACGGCTTCGAGCGCGGCTGTGGCTTTGGAGCGAAGCTCCGGTTCATCGAGCATCGCTGATGCCGCTTCCACGAACCTGGCGGTGAGCCCGGCGAGCGCTGATGATTCCAGCTGTCGTTCGTCCAAGAAGATCGAACGGTCTGTAGTGGTAATTTCTATCGTGTCAGTGTGTATTGCGGGCGTCAGCATCCCCAGTGGCGGTGCTGCAACGGCCAGGGAGCCGCCATCGGCAGCATCGTACCGTATAGACCACGCTTCTGTTGCGTATAGATCTATGACGTACGCGACGTCTGCCCAGGCGCTGGCTTCAACGGTAGCGTCTGACCTGATTCCCAGAAACCTGCCAAATGAGGTGTCGCCAAACAACAGGCCTGGCGTGGTCTGCCGAATGGAAACGCGGTCGCGCGCTTCAACAAGCACTATCTTGCCGGCTATCGCCATGCTCTCGACATACGAGCGCAGCGATGTCTGCACTTCCAGAGGATCGGGGCCACGCGCGAGCGAGACGCCTATCGATATTCCCCCGGACACGAGGAGCACGGCGCATACGAGGCCCACGACGAGTCTTGACAGCAGCTGTGAATCCGGTTTTCTTCTCTTTTTCACTCTGTCTTCCATATTGACTACTATCCTGCCTTTTCACGCCATGGACAAGGGCTTGTCTTATGTAGTTCATCGAACCTTGTGTCTCGGCTAAGAACGCTACCACATAACGTATGTTTATAGTCCACTACTGCTTGTGGCAGTAGTGGTTGTTGAGCAGGCACAAGCTTCGATGTACTAGGCTTGTTCAAAGACGGATAACCCTGAGACGGGGTGAGCCATGCGTTCCCCCGAGTTCGTACAGCTTGACGTCGATGCACGCCGAATCTGCGGGCGCTTCGATAATGGCGAAGCTTGGTCCCCATGCACCCCGTGGCCTCGCCAGGCTGCCGGGGTTGAGGAGCGCTATCCCCCCACGGTCTTCATAGTGGGGCACGTGGGTATGGCCAAACAAGAAGGCTCGAGCGCCTTCGTCCCTGGCGCATCTGGACAGGCATGAGAAGCCTTCTCCGAGGGGGTAGCGGTGTCCGTGCGCCATGATGACGAGGCGGCCCGCCGCATCAAATCTGCGGAGCAGCGGCACTGAAGCGTCAGAATCCATGTTGCCGCGCACGCCGAAGGCTGGAGGCATTGGCACGCCGGATCTGGCTGCTGACCTGACATCTCCGGCTCCGTCGCCCAGGTGCAGGAGGGCTTGTACGGACCTGCCGAGTAGTTTGAGAACAGCCGCAAGGTTACGCCAGTCGCCGTGGGTATCGGAGACGACGAGTATTCTCATCGTAGCCCGGCCTTCGCGAGGAGATCGTTGTTGGCCTTCAGGCGTGCGGCGAGCAGCTCGACAAGCCTCCTCGATGCTGACGCGTCGTGGGTAAGGAATCGCTCGAACAGGCTGGGAGGCAGTACAAACACGACGCACTCGGTGGCGGCTACGGCCCAGGCCGAGCGTGGCTCTTCCAGTATCCACGCCATCTCCCCAAAAAACTCCCCTTCGGTGACGGAGGACACACTCGCGCTTTCAGCGTCGCCTGGACGCGCGAGGTATATGTCTACCTGGCCGCGGTACAGGTACAGCGCGCTTCTGTCTTCGTCGCCACGCGCGAAGATGGCTTGCCCCGCGGCGTAGTGGTGGGCGTATCTCCTGAATAGCCGGTTGGGCTCGGCGAATAGCGCCTGCTCCAGCCTTCCTGCGGGCTTCTCCGCTGAGTCTACGCGATGGAAGCGCGCAAACAGCAGCGAGTCGAAGTTTTCCAGGGTGTAGGTAAGCTCAGCGTAGAAAAA